>JAZOCP010000178.1:0-15696 GCA_045596585.1 Eubacteriales bacterium | reverse complement strand
ACAACTGCTGTGCCCATAAAGCCAAAGTTTGAAAATGCGAGACAATATGTATGTATTTTACGATGATATGGGTCCTTTGCGCTGATTTTTGCAACAAGCATTGCAAACAAAACTGACAATGTAACAACTATTACGCCAGCTAAAGCAAATGGCCAAGCCGAACCAAGACGCTCCACGGTAAAGTTTTCCATAAAGTTAGTTAAAATTAAGGCGGGCATAAAGAGCGTGGTGACAAGCTTAGATAACACATTAGTTGCGTTTTGTGGTAATTTACATACCTTCATTATTATAAAGCCTGCGCCAATTAGCAAAAACAAATATGAAATTTGACTAAGCGTAGTTAAAAACGTTGGCATTTTTCTTTTCTCCCTTCATATTTTATCTAACGGGTGTGATTATAGCACATATTGATGTTTTTTTCAATAATTATATAAAAAATTGTTTTCTTTTTTTGAAATTTCCATTTTTTTACATATTTGTATAATATTTACAATTTTAGTTGTAAAATTTCGTCTAAAATGACGAGCAAATTTTTGTTGAATAAATTGGAAAAATATGGTAAAATTAAATTACAAATTTACAAAAATTGGAAATTGTGAGGTTTAAAATGGAATTCAACGCAAAAATTTTAGTAGCAGACGAAAACGCAGGAACAAGACGTACAACAAAGGAGTCGCTTTTACGCCGTGGCTATCACTATGTCGATGAGGCGCAAAATGGCGAGGAGGCATTAATTAAGATTAGTCGCACTCATCCTGATATTGTCATTGCCGATATTTGGCTATCTAAGCTTGATGGAATCGGTCTAATTAGAAACTCAAAGGGAATTAACTTTGGGCAAGACAAGGAGCCTATTTTCATTATGGCTTCAATGGTATCAAACCAAAATGTATTTATTGATGCAACTCGTGCAGGGGCTGCTATTTGCTTAATGAAGCCCTTTGATTATAATAGCTTATTTGAGCATATTAATTCGCTTTATCGTCAAAGAGTTGAGTCAGCGGATACTTTAAAGGTAGTAAATGATGATATGGAAACACAGGTTACAAAGGTAATACATGAAATTGGTGTCCCTGCACATATAAAGGGCTATCAATATCTAAGGACTGCAATTTTGATGACTATTTCTGACAATGAAATAATCAACTCAGTAACAAAAATCCTTTACCCATCAGTAGCTAAGAAATACGCAACTACTACCTCTCGTGTAGAAAGAGCTATTCGCCACGCGATAGAGGTTGCATGGGACAGAGGCGATGTTGACACGCTTAATTCTTACTTTGGTTATACAATACAAAATAATCGTGGAAAGCCTACAAATAGTGAATTTATCGCTATGATAGCTGATAATATGCGCCTAAAGTATAAAATATATAAATAATACATTAAATAATTGTGCATATGTAAATATATTCATATAACACAATTAACATTTTTTCTCTTTTCATTTTATTTACGCCAAAAAAGCGAGTGGTTTCCACTCGCTTTTTTGTTATACTTGGTCAAATATTGTTTCCACTATTTTTTCACAGTTTTTTGGTGAATAACGCCAACTTGATATATGGCTTTCCTTTTCTGTATCAATGCGATAATACTTTTTTGTGTTTGGTGGAGGCAAATTATCATATGTATCAATTATAACAAGCTTGATTTTCATTTTTTCTGGCATTATGCTTTTTATATACGCTGCACAGCTTTGACCAACCGACACCCCATCCTTAAGCTCGGCAAGACCAGCGAGGTTAGGGGCAAGCTCAACAAAAATGCCATAGCTTTCTACGCTTCTTATAATTCCAAAAACTGTTTGACCCGCAGAAAACTCACTTACATTTTCCTCCCATGTACCAAAAAGCTCCTTGGTGGAAACATATATTCTACCTGTATCATAGTCAATACTTTTTACAATTACCTTTAATTCCTCGCGCTCATAAAATCGTTCCCTTGGACTTGCGATTCTCGAAACAGAAACTGAGTCAACTGACATTAAGGATGCAATTCCACAGCCGACATCTAAAAAAGCTCCGAATGGCTCAAAGTGTGTAATTTTGGCAGGGATTATATCACCTGGGCATAAATCTAAAATGTAATTTTCAAGACATTCTCTTTGCGCCTCTCTGCGTGATAAAATTGCCATTGGCTTTCCATCCTTGCTTTCTATTTGCAAAACCTTAAAGGCAACTGACTTTCCAACGCGAGTGATAATTGCTATATCCTTGATTTCGCCTCCATAAAGACACTCTTCCCTTTCTATTATTCCTTCTATCCCATAAAGGTCAAGGTGTAGGCACATAGTATCAGGGTCGCATTTTGTCACAATTCCCTCAAGAATTTTTCCCTCTGCCCGTGCCCTTTCAAGCCCAGCTATACTCCTTATATATTCTCTATTTTCTGCCGTGGCAATTAGTGAGCCCTCTGGCAAATACTTATTTGACATTGGTCATTTTCCTTTCAAATTTATTTTTTGATTTGACCCTTTTTTGTGAAAGACTAAAAATTCTTACAAGGACTTTTCTTATAATGTCAAATATTACCACAGTAAAGGAAATTAAAATAACGGATACTAAATCTTTTATGGTAAGAGGCACTGTTCTTAATGCCTCACCACCGAAATATATAAAGGAGATTTGCACAAGCATTACCCCTATCATTATCGGCAAAAATGCTTTGTTTTTATAAAGCCCCTTCAAAATATTAAGTCGCTTAGTCCTTGCGGTAAAGCAAACTAAAACGCCTACAAATATAAAAAGTCCAAAAAAGGCAGATAGCATATATTTTTCAGTGCCATTTGATAAAATCATCGCCCCTGTGTCGCTTTTTAAAAACCAAACACATAAAATTAGAATATATGTAGCAACTGAAATTATTTGATATATCATTTCACGTGATAGGATTTTTTCCTCTCTTGGAATTGGCTTTGCCCTCATATATTCCTTAAGTGGTGGCTCACAGGCAAAGGCAAGTGCGCCTAAGGTGTCCATTATTATGTTTACCCACAGCATTTGAGTAATTGTAACTGGAGAGTCAACACCGATAAATGGACCTATTAGAGAAATTCCAACAGCGGAAAGATTCATAATCAGCTGAAATATAACAAATTTTCGTATTGAGGCAAATATAGTGCGACCATATAGAATTGATTTTACTATTGAGGCAAAATTATTGTCCTTAATTACTATATCTGATGCCTCCTTGGCGACATCTGTACCTGTACCCATTGAAAAGCCAACATCAGCACTCTTTAGTGATGAGGCATCATTTACACCATCACCCGTCATACCAACGATATATCCACATTTTTGTGCAAGCTTGACTAATCTGCTTTTATCACTGGGAAGTGCGCGAGATACAACTGCTAAGGACGGGAGTAAATTTGTTAGCTCGTCATCACTCATTTTATGTAAAGCTTCCGCATCTAAAACGAGGTGCCTTTTAGTCTCACTTGATATAATTCCTGCCTCTTTAGCTATTGACTCGGCGGTTTGGTGGCTATCGCCTGTAATCATAACAACGCCAACGCCTGCTAAGCTTACCTCTTTTATCGCATTTGGCGCTTCCTTTCTTATTTTATCCTTCAAGGAAACAAAGCACAAAAAGGTTGTTTTTTTAGGTGTAAGCTCACCACCCTGCTTTATAGCTACTGCGATAACGCGGTTGCCCCGTTTTGATAATTCTGTTTGGTGAGATAAAAGCTCCTTTACCTTTTCAGAAGATAGCTCCTTTGTATCTCCGTTTTCATCTATATAATGCGAGGCACTACAAATTATAATTTCGGGCGCGCCCTTAAATATTCCAATGGTGCTATTTTCATTTTTAATACTTACAGCACTATATTTTTTTGCGCTATCAAAGGGGATTTTTTCAATTACTGTCACTCTTGGCTTAGTAAATGGCAAATATTCAAGAAGTGCTCTATCTACCGAGTCCGAGCCGACTATTTTTGCCCCCTGCTTTGATGAATTCGTGCAGAAATACGCACACAGGGTGAGGTTTTCCTTGATTTTTACGTTCTTTCTTATATCGTTTAAGCTAAGGTGCTTACCATTTGCATTTATTATGCCCTTTACCTTTAATTTTCCCTCTGTAATAGTTCCTGTTTTATCTGTAAAGAGTAAATTTATATTTCCCGAGGTTTCAATGCCGACCATTTTCCTTACAAGAACGTTATCGCGTGTCATTTTCTTCATATTGGAGGAAAGGACCACGGTTATCATCATAGGTAGTCCCTCTGGCACTGCAACAACAGTAATTGAAACAGCTAAGGTCAGCGCCTTTATTAGGTGTGATAGTAAAAATTTAACGTCCCTTAGCTTATTTAACACCTCGCCCCAGTTAAAGCCCGAATCGATTACAAATATATTAAAAAGGTATGCAAATGCAATAACGCCTGCTGCTATATATCCTAAGCGACTTATTAGCCTTGCGAGCTGAGAAAGCCTGTTTTTCAAAGGACTTGGTCGTGTGCTTTCTCTAAGCGCTCCTGCCTCCTTTCCAAGAAAGGTTGACTCTCCAACCGCAACAACAAGTGCTTCCCCATAGCCACCGATAGCTGTGCTACCTGAATAGAGCATGCTTTTTGTTGGCAAAACAAGTTCTTTCGCCTTATTTTCCCTAAGCGATGAGGTAATTACAGCTTCTATTTTACTTTTATCCTTATCTTGACAGGCATACTTTTCCACCTCACAGCTCTCCCCTGTCAGTGCTGACTCGTCAAGCTTTATTTCCCCCTCTATTAATATACAGTCGGCAGGAATTTTAGTGCCTGACTCTAATATAATCACATCGCCAACAACTATTTCACTCGTTGGAATTTCAGCCACGTCCCCGTGCCTTTTTACGATGGACAGCTTATTTTGTCCACTATCCTTTAGCTTTTCAAATGCGTTTTCGCTACTATATTCGCAAATGGTGGAAACCAAGGTTGAGATAAGAATTGAAAGCGCTATCCCTGCACTTTCAAGATAGTTGATTTTAGGAAGCATAACTATTATGTTTATTATAAGTGCAACTATTAAAACCTTTATTATTGGGTCATTTAGGTTTGATAGGTAGCACCGAAAAAAGCTTCTTTTTCTTTTGTCCTTTAATTCATTTTTCCCATATATACTTCGCGATTTTTCTATTTCTTCCTTGCTTAATGGTTCCCTTGGCATTTTTAGTTCCCTTCCTTTGTTTTTACTAAATGATATTCATTTATTTTTTATTTATGCTCAAGTATTATTGTTTTTCTTAGTTTTGTGTTGTATAATTAAAGAAAGAAGGGGGGATTTTTATGAACAATAATGCAAAGGTATCTTTACCTATCAATCAGTCTTTTGTAAACACCACACCCGATGCTATAAAGAAAAGACGCAAGCATAAAATTCATTTGCCAAGCTGGGCAACTATGTTAATAATTTTTGTATCTATGCTTTTAACTATTGCTATTTTAGCGGGTGCATGCTTTGTTTGTCCTGTTATATTTGCTGGGGTTTTAATAACCGCTCTTTTGGTACAGGTAATACCAAAGGATAATGGTGTCTTTGAATATTATGTTCGTGACAATTCAATAGAAATTGATGGCTTAGTCAACGAGGACTTTTCGGGTGTACTAACCATACCCGAGTATATTGATGGCAAGCCTGTTACAGAAATCGGCTCTTATGCCTTTTCAACCACTAATATAACTGAGGTATATATCCCTAACACAGTAACGCTTATTTCCTCCTATGCCTTTGACCACTGCCCAAATCTTGAGGTAGTTCATATAGGCGAAAACGTTCAAGCAATAAACCACTCTGCCTTTAACTACTGTCCAAGCCTTACCACAGTATATATGGGTGACTGTGTTGAATATATTTCATCATATGCATTTGCTGAGTGCATTAGCCTTGAAAATATAGAGCTTTCAAGCTCGCTTTCAGATATAAATCATGGTGCTTTTGAGAACTGTGAATCACTTAAGGAAATAACTATTCCTAAGAGTGTAACTAATATTGGTGCTGATGCATTTAATGGCTGTGACTCACTTAAAAATGTATATTTTGAAAAGACTAATGGTTGGGAAATTACCACAACCTATTCAAGTGATGAAATTATTTTGTATGACTCCTCTTTTTCAAGTGACCCAAGCCAAGCTGCAACTGACTTAACAAAAACATACGTTTCCTATCACTGGAGCAATAATCAATAAAAAAACGCACCCTGTGTGCGTTTTTTCTTTATTTTAAGATAAAAAAGCACCTCATGCGAGGTGCTTTTTATTTGTTTTATAGTGCATTTATAGCATCTAAAATACCTTGTCTTTGTGATTCGTATTTCTGAAGCTTTTCCTTCTCGCCGTTTACTACCTTTTCAGGTGCCTTGCTTACAAACTCCGCATTTGATAGCTTTCTTACAAGACGGTCAATTTCTCCATTAACCTTTGCAAGCTCACCATTTAGACGTGCTTTTTCCTTTTCGGTATCTATCATTTCTGCCATTGGAATATAAATTGTTGCTGCGTGGGTGATAATTTGAACTGCACCCTCGCTATCATATTCTTCAACAAATTCAACCTCAGAAGCACTTGCAAGCTTTTCAAAGAAGCCCTTAGTTGAGTCGTTAAATGAGTCCTTATATTTAGTTGAAATAAAGATTTTTGCCTTGCGTGAAGGTGGAACATTCATTTCATTTCTACGTGCACGGATGCCACGAATTGCCTCAATTACACGTGCCATTTTTTCCTCATCCTCTTCAAAGCTGTAGCTTGAATTTGCCTCTGGGAAGGTGGAAATCATGATGCTATCACAAGCTTCAAAGTGTGGAAGTGACTGATAGATTTCCTCTGTGATAAATGGCATAAATGGATGTAAAAGCTTTAAGATATTTTCAAGAACATAGCAAATAACATTTTGAGATACCTTGTTTTGGCTATTTTCCTTGTTTGAAAGTGTTGTCTTTGAAAGCTCAATATACCAGTCGCAGAAAATGTCCCAAACAAAGTCATAAATCTCGCCAAGTGCAATTCCAAGCTCGTAGCTATCAAGTGAAGCACGAACGCGTTCAATAAGCTTATTTAGACGTGAAAGCACCCATTTATCTTGAAGTGCAAGCTCACCCTCGTTTGGCATTTCTACCTTTTCAATATCAAGGTTCATCATAACGAAGCGAGCCGCGTTCCATAGCTTGTTTGCAAAGTTACGTGCACTTTCAATCTTCTCATCGCTAAAGCGCATATCATTTCCAGGTGAGTTGCCTGTTGCAAGTGCAAAGCGAAGTGCGTCTGCACCATATTTTTCAATAATTAGAAGTGGGTCAATACCATTGCCGAGGGATTTTGACATTTTTCTGCCGAGCGCATCACGAACAAGACCGTGAATAAGCACAGTATCAAATGGCTTTTCGCCCATATATTCAAGACCACTAAATATCATACGAGATACCCAGAAGGTAATGATATCATAGCCCGTTACAAGTGTGTTTGTTGGGTAGAAATATTCAAGGTCCTCGGTTTTATTTGGCCAACCAAGTGTTGAAAATGGCCATAGAGCTGAACTGAACCAAGTATCAAGTGTGTCTGGGTCTTGGCGCATTTTTTTGCCACATTTTGGACAAACTGCCTCGTTTTCCTTTGTTACAACTATTTCCTCACACTCATCACAGTAAAATGCTGGAATTCTGTGTCCCCACCAAAGCTGACGGGAGATACACCAGTCGCGTATGTTTTCCATCCAGTAAAAATAGTTCTTTTCAAAGCGCTCAGGAACAAATTTAATATCCTTTTCACGTACTGCTTTGATAGCTGGCTTTGCAAGCTCCTCCATTTTTACAAACCATTGGAGCGAAACGCGTGGCTCAACTGTTGTGCCACAACGATAGCATGTGCCAACATTATGTGAATAGTCCTCTACCTTAATTAAGTAGCCTTGCTCGTCAAGGTCCTTAACAATTGCTTTTCTTGCCTCGTAACGGTCCATGCCTGCATAAGCTGGGTAGTCATCAGTAATTTTTGCATCCGGGGTCATTACGTTTATAATTGGAAGATTATGGCGCTTACCAACCTCAAAGTCGTTAGGGTCGTGTGCTGGGGTGATTTTAACAACACCAGTACCGAAATCCATTTCAACATACTCGTCAGCAATAACAGGAATTTCACGTCCTACAAGTGGAATTACAAGTGTTTTGCCTATTAAGTCCTTATAGCGCTCGTCATTAGGGTTAACTGCAACAGCAGTATCGCCAAGCATTGTTTCTGGACGAGTTGTTGCAAACTCTAAGTAGCCACTTCCGTCCTTAAATGGGTATTTAATATGCCAAAAATGTCCTGCTTGATCCTCATATTCAACCTCTGCATCAGAAATTGAGGTTAGACAGTGTGGACACCAGTTGATAATTCTTTCTCCACGATAGATAAGTCCCTTGTTATAAAGGCGAACAAATACCTCCTTTACAGCATCAGAGCATCCCTCATCAAGCGTAAAGCGCTCACGACTCCAGTCACAGGATGAGCCGAGCTTTTTGAGCTGAGAAATAATACGTCCACCGTATTGCTCCTTCCACTCCCAAGCGCGCTTTAAAAAGCCCTCTCTGCCGATATCGTCCTTAGTAATACCTTCCTTACGCATAGCCTCAACAATTTTAGCCTCAGTTGCAATTGACGCGTGGTCTGTGCCTGGGAGCCAAAGTGTTGTAAAGCCACTCATACGCTTATAACGAATTAAAATATCTTGAAGTGTATTATCAAGGGCATGTCCCATATGGAGCTGACCTGTGATGTTTGGTGGTGGAATTACTATTGTATAGCTTGGCTTTGTTTTGTCAATTATTGGTGTAAAATACTTATTGTCGCACCAATTTTTGTAAATACGCTCCTCAAATTCCTGTGGGGCGTAGGTTTTTGCAAGTTCTTTCATATAACCCTCCGAGAGTCTTATTAACAAGTGAGAACAAAAGGTGGATAATCCACAAAAAGCATTTCTTAAACCAACGAGAAATAAGGAAAATATTTTGCGTGCAAAATATAATTTAGTCACCTTTTTAGACACGACCGCTACTCTACCGTACACCAGTACGCCTACGTGTACGCGCTCGTGTCTTCTCTTCTTGTTCTTAAGCCTCTTAAAATATTTATTAAAATAAAAAACGCCTGACAAAAAACGTCAGGACGCAAATGCGCGGTACCACCTGAATTTACACCCATAGGGTGTACACTCTTGACCCTTAACGCGGGTAAACGTCAATGGCTACACAGAAGCCCTTCGCCATCGCCACTCAAAAGCTACCTTCATAGCGCCCGACACTGCTTTACACCACCCAGCAGTTCTCTTAAGACAAGGCTAACTACTACTCCTCTTTGTCATAGTGTTTTATTTACGCGTTTATTTTAACACATTATTTTTAACTTGTCAACAATTATTTCAGAAACAGCATTTCATCTTGACTTATCATTTTCTAAATGATAAAATAAGCTTGATAACTTTATTAGGAGAAATACTATGCCAGGCTACGCAAATTTTAAAACATTATACAAGGAAGAATATGACTGTCTTCGTGACGAGGGCTACGATGTTGACGCATATGTTCAGCCAAGCCCAGATGCTGAGGGCTTTTTGCCATTTCCAAACGAGTGCGACTCATATAATGAGGGGGATGACAAGGAATTTTGGAAGCGCGCTTACTACAATTTGATTAAGGTAAGAGAGTCCTCAATACGCGCTGACTACCCATATATTGAGCCAAATGATTTTGAGGGGATTATGAGTGAGGCTGAAAAAATGCCTGTGCTTACACCTCTTTTAGACGAGGAGTATAAATCAAGGCTTGAGGGCGCTTTTTACGGCAGATGCGCCGCTGTTATTCTTGGTAAGCCACTTGAAATGGGCATGAACCGTAAAGAGATAAAGGAATATCTTGAAAGCGTTGGTGAGTACCCACTTAATGATTATGTTTCTGCCTACTCAGAAAAGCTTGATAAAAGGCTACGTGAGGACTGTATTTACTCAACTAAGGGTAATGTAAAATTTGCACAGTCTGATGATGATATTAACTACACACTACTAGCTTTGCTTCTTGCCGAGAAGCACCCAGACGGATTTACAAGCGCCGATGTTGGTTGGAACTGGCTTGATAATATTTCATATCACTGGTGCTGGTGTGCCTCAAGACAAGCATACTTCAATATGGTTTCACTTGATGATACTAAGGATATTGATGAGCAAATTAAGGAAATTCCTTATAAATTAAACCCATGGAGAGAGTGCATTGACGGACAAATACGCACTGACTTTTGGGGCTATATTCACCCATCAAATTTGAGAGCGGCAGCTCATGATGCGCACCGCGACTGTGCGTTTAGCTTAACTAAAAACGGAATTTATGGTGGTATGTTTGTTGCTGGTGCAATTGCAGGTGCTATGTCAAAAAATCCAAGCGTTGATTTAATTATTAAATCAGGTCTTAGTGTTATTCCTAAAAAATCACGTCTTTACGAGGCTGTAACCTCTGTTGTTAGATGGTGGAATCAATATGGCGACTGGGTTACTGTTTGTGACAAAATTTACGAAAAATATGGTAATTTACCATTTGCAGCAACATTAAATAATATGGCTATGGTAACACTTGGTATTGTTGCTGGTGGACTGGATTATACAAAGAGCATTACTATTGCTACAATGGCAGGAATTGACACAGACTGTAACTCTGGTACAGTTGGCTCAATTGTTGGTGCAGCTATCGGTATTGAGAATATTCCTGCGCGTTGGTACACCCCACTTAATGATACAATTAAGAGCACTGTTGCCTCAATTGGTGAAATAAAAATTTCTGAGGTTATAAATAGAATTAATTCACAAAAAATCAAGGGCTATCACGCGTAAAATCGCACACGTCCCGAGGCTTTTTCAGATTATATGAAACAAAAAAGGACACTTTAGGAGTGTCCTTTTATCTTTATTAAAGCACTTGATATGCGTTTGCAGCCCAAGCGTAGCCCTTGCAACGAAGCCCTTTACCAGTTATCGCGCTTGTGTTTTCGCTAAAGCCATATTTGCAAATTGAAGTCTTATAATTTTCTGCAATTTGGTCAGCAAGCTCGGTATATCCAAGGTTACGAAGAGCGTAAACAAACATAACAACGTCTGGTGCCCAAACAGCGCCACGCCAATAGCCATTTTCTTGGAACATAGGGCTATCAACTGCCTCACTTGAGATACCACCCTTAGATAAGTGATGCTCCTTAATTTGCTTTACAATATACTCTTGCATTTCCTTTGGTAGCATATCCTCAAGCACTACTACACGAAGTGGCATAAGTGCATTACAATAGTATGGCTCACCTGTTTCTGCTAAACGTACAAAGATTTTTTCGCCATCCCAGTAGTCCTTAATTGCCTTTTCAGCAAGCTCGGTAGCAAGCTGCTTATAAACACGCTTGTCAGTAGGATAGTTAAGAATTTCAGCAGCCTCGGAAAGGAACGAGCATTGAACAGCAAGGAACGCAATTAGCTCACCAGTTTCGATGTGCTCACTCTTGTCAAAGCACGTTGAGTTATCTTGTCCTGAGTCGTTACCATGATAGTATGATGGAACCTCTCCACGGAGATTTAACCACCAGTCGGTGTTACGCTTCATTTCAAAGTAAACCTCTTCGAGTGCATGTGGAGTTTTAAACTCTGGATTTCTTTTAATCATTTGCTTATACATCCAGCCTTGCACAGGTGGCTTTACAAAGTTCCAAACCTTATAATTCTGAGAAATTGCATCAGGAACTCTACCAACACGGTTGATGTGCTTATACATTACCATAAATTGGTCCATAGCTAAGCGATAGTCAATGTCAGCAAGTCCAAGGGCGTTGAATGCATTATCCCAGCTCCAAACATTACTCATGCCAGCCTTACCCATTACAATAGCCTCAGTATCAAAGTTACCAAGTGGGGCAATTGTGTTTGACCACATTATGTATGCGCACTCCTTGTCGTACTTGTCCTTAGGTGCGTATTTCTTTTCCCAAGCAAGATAGTCCTTTTCAGCTAAATCTGCAAAGTGGTCATATGTCATGCATTGTGCAATAGTAGCACCCTTAGCAAGGAAATCGCCTTCAATTGCAAACTCATATTCGCCGTTTGCATCTGGTAAAACACGAACATTAACATAATCAGAGGTAACCTTGCCAGGTTGACGAAGCTTTTCAATCTTCAATGAGCCCTTGATAGGAACAAACATAAGGCTACAGTTGTTATTAAAGTCGCAAAGCTCAACAATTCCATTTTGAATAATTTGATAGTCAAATCTCATATTTGCTTTTGCAATCTCTACCAAAATTTCCTTGCCATATCCCTTAATAAAGGTACCATCTGTGTCGAACATTGTAATTTTTGTTTCACTGTCCTTGCTCTTTGCAGTTGCCTCGCGTGGAACAAATGAAAAGCTTGTGCCTGTGCCAAAATTAATAGCCAAAACACCATTAAAAATATCTTGGCCATGGTTGTGTATCATGTCCATTTTAAGAGTGGTTTTGCCCTTTTTGTCCCATACAAGGTATGAGCCTCTTATACTATAGTGAAGTCTGTCAAATGAGTACATAATTTCTCCTTATTCTTTAAAATATTCACCTAATTATACCATACTAAGTGCCAAGATTCAACTTGTATTCAAAAGTTATTGTTAAAATTTTCATTTTACTCTTGCAAAACAAAATATTATATTGTATAATAAATTTGACTATATTTAGGTTTAATATGCGAAGGAGAATTAGTATGAAAAAAAAGTTATTTTTAATTGTAGCTATATCATTTTTGATGATGGTTGTGTTTGCAGTTGCTGTAAGCGCAACAGAGGTTGATGGTATTTATTACACCTTTTCTTCAAGCAACGGTGTTAATACAGCGACAGTAAACTCGAAGAACGTGGATTGCTCACTTGAAATTGTAAATATTCCTAAAACAGTTGACTATGATGGAAAAACCTACACAGTAACTGAGCTTTCAGAAAGTGCATTTGCCGGTTCTGGTTGGCCAGGTAATAAAACTATTAAAGAAGTTACCATACCAAACACGGTTGCAAAAATCGGCACCCACTGCTTTAGAAACTGTACAGCTCTTGAAAAAGTTACTCTTAAAGCTGC
Source organism: Eubacteriales bacterium (assembly GCA_045596585.1). Taxonomy (GTDB): domain Bacteria; phylum Bacillota; class Clostridia; order Oscillospirales; family CAG-272; genus RGIG2000. Next base: position 2,615 of record JAZOCP010000178.1, on the reverse strand, counting down.
AGGCGGTGAATATAGCTTCACAAATGCTGAATTTTATGGCTGTACTTCCTTAAAGACAATAGATTTTTCAGAAGCATATGGTCTAAGATCTATGGGTCAACATTTGTTTACAAACTGTCCACTTGAAACAGTATTGCTTCCTGAAGGACTTGAGGATATAGCATCAAGCGTATTTTCAGGTAAAACAGAAATCACTGAAATCAAGCTTCCATCAACCTTGAAAAAGATTTCAGGTAAGCAGGCATTTTCATCCACTGCTTTCACAAGCATTGTGCTTCCTACAGGACTAACAGCTCTTGGAAACAATATTTTCCAATCTTCACAGCTTGAATCAATTGTCATTCCAGCGAGTGTTCAAACTGTTGGCGAGCATTGCTTTAATAGCACAAGTAAGTTGAAATATGTTATTATTGCAAATCCTGACGTATCAGGATATAACGATCGTACTTTTTATGGTAGTGCAGTTGATCTTGTTTTCTTTGCAGGTACCGAAGAAGATGCTAAAACATTTGCCGCAAGACTTGAAAGAGCAACATTTACAAACTTTGTTTCCTTTAAGGACTATTTAGACAACCCTGATATTAACAGTTATAAAGACACTATCGTTTATGGCACACAAAACTACGGGTGTGGAAATATAAAAACAAACGATACACCAACATTCCAATTTACAAGCTATACAGAAGAAATGATACTTGGTAAAACTTGTGCACATTGTCAAAAAACTGACATTATAGAAACTATTGGTGCTATGTTCACTTGCCTTGGCTACTCTACACCAGAGGACGGAAATGGTGGCATTTCAATTGGTTATCGTGTAAATGGTGATGCCATTTTAAGATATGAAGAGCTTACAGGCGAGTCAGTTTCCTATGGTCTATTTGCAACAACTAAGCAAGGACTTGGTGAGGGCGATATTATAAACGAAAATGGTGAGGCTGGCAACGGCACTGTAATTGCTGACATTGGTAACGAGGGCTTTGAATATTTGTTCATTAAGATGGTTGGCTTTGAAACTGTCGATAGCAAAAATGCTGAGTTTGCAATCGGTGCTTATATAGGCACTACAAAGGAAGATGTTACAACATATTCATACCTACAAGCAAGTGAGCCTGCCGAGGGCGAAAAATACGCATTTATTAAGTATAATGACTTTGTAAATACACAAGCGTAATTTTAAAGGGAGGCGTTTGTCTCCCTTTTTAAATATATTATAATTTGCTCTTGCAAAAAATATTGTTATATTGTATAATATAATTATCAATTATCATTTTGAATAATTTTGAGGAGATTCAACATGAAAAAGAAACTATTTTTAATTATCGCTATGACTTTTTTAATGGTAGTTGCGTTTGCGTTTAGCGTGAGTGCTGCTGGCTCTACAAGTAACGAGTTTGCCGAAACACCAGACACCATCGATGGCATAGCTGCACCAACTAAAATTGGCACAAACGAAAGAGTTGTTATGTTAGGTAGTGATGGGCTTTATTATACCTTCCCAGCATACTACATTTTAAATGACAATACCTCTTGCTCATTTAAAACAAATAATTCGGTTAACCAAGCGCTTGGTTATGCTGATGGCACAAGCCATAAGAACTACGTTGTACGTATTGAGATACCAGAGGGTACAACCTACATCAATGGCAATTTGCTCGATTATAATACAAATTTAGTTTATGCAAAAATGCCTAATACTGTAACCAATACAGGTACAAAGGTGTTCCAAAGCTGTACAAATCTTGAAACACTTATTTTGTCAAATAGCCTAACTATTATTCAAAACGACTTTTGCAAGGGCTGTTCAAAGCTTTCATCGCCAATTGTAATTCCAGCGACTGTAACTGCAATTAAGGGCTATTGCTTTGATGGATGTAACAAGCTTACAAGCGTTACAAACTATGCTGAAAATCTAACCAGCATAGACGGCAATGCATTTTCTGGCTGTCCAATCACTGAGTTTAATTTCCCTGATAACTTAACAAGTATAGGTCAATATGCGTTTAATGGTGCACAGTTTACAGAGGTTGACCTTCCAAACACTATTACATCACTTGGCTCTGGTGTATTTCAAGGCTGTACACAGCTTACTTATATTCGTTTACCTGAACAACTAACTCAACTACCACACGACTTTTTAAAGAACACAACTAATAGCTCTATTACAATAGTTGTTCCAAAGGGCTGTACATCAATTTACTCACAATACACTCTTCAAAACAGTGGTATAAAAACCATTATCTTTACAGGTGACAGCGATGATGCTTTTGTAGCAAGTGTTCAAGAAAAAGCAAGTGGCTGGGTAAATAAAATCGTTTACGAAAACCACTGTGACCACTATTATAACGGAGTTCACAAGGAGGACAACAACCCTTGCGTAATTAATTGCGACCGTTGTAATACTACAAATGTACCAGAAAAAAATCCTGTTCATAGTCTTTCTACAACAATTACATATGTAACTTTTAGCGCTACTGGAACTAAGGTTTCAGGCTGTACAAATGAGGGCTGTGCACATAAGACTACAACCGAAGCACCAGCATTATTTACATGCCTTGGCTACTCTACTCCAGAAAGTGGGAATGGTGGCATTTCAATTGGCTATCGCATAAATG
>JAZOCP010000177.1:0-3380 GCA_045596585.1 Eubacteriales bacterium | reverse complement strand
TGGGAGCATATGAAGCTACTCTTTTGGCCAATGCTTGCCTTTTCAATTTTCGAGAGCTTTTTTATGAAGGAGCGCTCTGATTTTTGGTGTATCAAGCTACGTGGAATCACGCTTGGACTTGTTTTAATTCCTGTGTTATTTTACACATATAATGGTGTAGTTGGGAAATCTCCAGACTGGATCAACATAGTGATTTTCTTCATTTCTGCTGCTTGTGTGTATATTTTTGAGTCGAAGCTATTAAATCAAGAAAAAACGCGTTGTAAATCCCATAAATTAGCAATTATTATTCTTGTAGTAATTGGTATTTTATTTGTTGTGTTTACCTATTTTACTCCCGAAATAAATATTTTTAAAGACCCAATTTATGGCACATATGGAATATAAGCAAAAACTCGCGACAATTCGCGAGTTTTTTAGTCAATGGTAATTCTTGCTAATAAAGTCTTCAATTATCTCGATAGGAACCCATGGTGAGCCTAAGGTTACATAAATATCTTGTGCGCCTACCATTTCTGGCATAAGCTTTCTAATTGCAAAAACATTGTCGCTAAAGCGGTTTTGATAAATCTTATTTGCGCGTCTTGCTGACCTTAATTTTCTTCTTAAGTTGCCAGATAGATATTCCTCTGCTGTTTCCCAACCACGATATGGATTTTCGTTCCATTTATCGGGATTTTGGAATATACTACCCTTTAAAGTGGTAACAACTGCTAAATAATCTTCCTTACTTATCTCCATGATATATTCAATATCAACGCGTCCAAGATTAGATAATGAACGAATAAGAGCATCAGGAATCGAAAGCTTTCCTTCATTATTATAAATATCACTGTCAACTGAAAAAGCATCGTCCCATGTGAGTGGTAAATCCATAAATGTTGCTTGTTTGGTATTATTCATCAGCAATTTCCTTTCTTTAAGAGCATATTGCTCCATTTATAGTATAATATAAATCAATCAAGATTTAAATTGCTATCACAATAACGATATATGTTACCATTTTTAAAGTTTTTTAGATATTTATCGCGATATTTTGTTACCATTGAAAGAACAAAGCATGAACTCATTAGCTTTTTGGCACATTATTTTATCATAAAATTTCTATTAATTAAGCTTTAAAACAATAAAAAGCCAGCGAGATTTTCGCTGGCTTTTTATTCTCACTTTAAGTGCAATAAAACTAACATTTTAACTAATACTGCTGTATAGCGGAAAAAGCCACACAAGGTGTGGCTTTAAATTTTATGTACTAAAATTATTAGTTTCCGAAAAGTGTACCGAAGTTAATACCGATTGAAACACCTGTAGCTGTTGATGTTGTTGGATCTTGGTTGTCAACCGCATTACCATTTTCATCAGTCAAAGTAATTGTTGTGGTGTTGCTATGAATTGTGTCCTTGTCACCACTAAGACCAATACCGAGATTTGCAGCAACCTTAGATGCATTCATAATATCTTCAGTTTCAATTGTCTCTACTTCATAGATAGGTGAAACGTATTTCATTTCATTTTCTCCTTCTGAAAGTTAATTTTTATACTTTAAGTTGTATTTATTATATCAAATACTTTTATGTTTGTCAATACTTTTTTAGAATATTTTATCAAATTTTTATTTTTGTAGTTTTGCATAAAATATTAGATACAATTATTGACATTTTATGGTCATTTTGCTTGATTGGCATTTCGCCAATCAAGCATATAACCGACTAATATTATCCAACGATACCACTACGCTCAACGCCTTCAACGATACGTCTTTGTAGGAAGACATACATGATAATAAGAGGTAATGCAATAAGAATTGATGCTGTACCTGATATTGCGGCTCCATATTGAGTGGTTATTGAGCCTGCCTCCGAGCCTAATGCCTGCAAGGCGTCGCTAATCGATTTTGGCATTTTGTTTATAGAATTCATAAACACCATTGTCGATTTTTCATCGAAGAACACGCCATTAATACCTGTGTAGAAGTTATCTGTCCATTGCCATGAAAACGCAAATATAAATACGGTTACAAGCATTGGAATTGAAATTGGAATAATAATGCTAAAGAAGGTACGAACTGTGCTTGAGCCATCAACAAATGCTGACTCCTCAAGCTCGTCAGGGACACCCTTAAAGAACTGTCTTAGCATGAATATAAATAATCCATTTTTAAAGCCAAGACCACAAAGCGAAATTACAAAGAGTGGAATTAAGCTATTTGAGAAGCCTACTCCGTTTTCAAAAACACCTGTCCAGTCTTGAATTATGTCTAATACAAAGCTTACTGGATTCAATGTTGTTTCAACCATTGTAATTTGCTTAAAGAAAGCCATCATTGCATTTTTGATTGCAGCCTGTGGAATCATAAGGGTTGCTATTACAAGTCCAAAGACTATTGTGTTTCCTCTAAACTTAAACTTAGCCAAGCCATATGCGACAAGCGCACACACAAGTGTTTGTATAAATGCCACACTAAGTGAAACAAATAACGTTGTGAAAAATGCCTTTATGTAGCTATTCTCCGTTATTATAGCCCAATATTGATTAAATGTTGGTGCTTTAGAAAGAAGAATAACTGTAGCATCTCTAAAGTCATCTACTGTCATAACCGACTTTAGAACGTTTGAAATGTAGGGGTAAACAATTACAAAAGCAATACCAATTAGTAGTACAGTTCTGAATATTTTAAACACTACATTTTTAATAAAATTAAATGTAAAGAATCTTTGTTTGATTCTTACCCAAAGAGGTGCCCTGTCAAAATCAACCCTAATTTTCCTTTTGGTTTCTCTTTTAACTCTAACTGAGCTATTATCAAGGCTTGCCTTAATTTTTCTTCTTGGTTCTTTTTTAACCTTTACAGTACTCACTAAAACACCTCCTTAGTCCTTTCTTTGATAGAACACAACGGTTCGTAAGAGTAATGCAACTATTACAATTACAACAAGTGAAAGCGCTGTATATACCCAAACAACCGCACTATACGAGCCTGGGTTTTTAACAAACGCTTGACCATAGCCTTTTAAGGCAAGAACAACTGTATTGTCAGCAGCTGTAAATAGGTCAACTACTGTATAAATTGCATTTACAAGAATCATTGGGCTAATCATTGGAAGTGTAATCTTCCAGAAGGTTTCCCAAGCAGACGCACCCTCAACCTCACAGGATTCGTAAATAGACGGTGAGATTGATTGCAAGCCGGAGAGGAATATAAGCATCTGTACACCGGAACGGCTAACAATATCGAAAATACCGTTAACCAGACTAACTACATAGTCAACCAGCTCCGTACCGATTTTAATTCCACCTAAAAGTCCTTCCAAATCCAGTGCGGAAATAATACCACCACTCTCGGCAGCGCCTGTATTATCATCTACTCCACCCTGTGAATT
>JAZOCP010000176.1:0-4398 GCA_045596585.1 Eubacteriales bacterium | reverse complement strand
CTACTCTCCCGGTTGTTGCCCAGTACCATCGGCGCTTCCGGTCTTAACTTCTCTGTTCGGTATGGGAAGAGGTGTGACACCGGAGCAATAGCCACCCAAGTCTTCTGTGTCCTTCATCGCTCCCGCAATTTGATTTGCAAGGGATAAATCAAGGCGCTTTCCGTTTTGTATGGTATTTTGAATTGCGTTATATACGTCCTCTGGCAATCTTGCCTTCATAACCTCGTCATTAAATACCATTGTGCCGAAAAAGTCGGTTACACTCTTCATATAGCTCTCCTTAAAAAAGTAATATAGAAAATTATACTATTATTTATTATATTTGTCAAGTAGCACATATTGTCAAAAATTCTTATTTTTTTCTATATTTTGTTTATAATATTTAATAACTACTTGAAAAACCATGCGCTTTGTGGTATAATGTTTTATATTTTGTTGGTTATATTTAATTTAGCCTAAAAAACGATTATATGACGAGGTGCAGATATGAAATGTCCACACTGCGGATACGAAGATAGCAAGGTTATTGACTCACGTCCTGTTGATGATAACTCCAGCATAAAAAGACGTCGCGAATGTCTTAGCTGTGGCGCGCGCTTTACTACCTTTGAAATCGTTGAAACTATTCAACCTATGGTTATAAAGAAGGATGGTTCACGCGAATATTTTGACAAGAGCAAGCTTCTTGTTGGTATTATTAAGGCATGTCAAAAGAGACCTGTAAATGCAACACAAATTGCAAATCGCGTTGAAGCTGAAATTCTTAATTCGCTACGTACTGAAATTACCTCAACTGAAATTGGCGAAATCACTATGAATGAGCTAATTAAGGCTGATGATGTTGCTTACATTAGATTTGCTTCAATCTACAAGGATTTTTCAGATGTTGAAACCTTCCTTGACGAGCTTAAAAGAATTTCTAAAAGCGAGTAAAAATAGCACCTTTTTTAGGTGCTATTCTTTGACTAAATGACCTTTGAAGGGAGAGTGGCTAATGAACGTATATGATTTTGACAGGACCTTGTTTCCTGGCGATTCTTCAATGCACTTTTGGGCATACTGTAAAAACAAATACCCTTTAATTTGGTTGCATCTTCCTGCGGGAATTACCAAAATGGCTTTTTATAAGCTTGGCTTCTTTCACTGGGCACAGGTAATGGAAAAATTTTTCTCCTTTATGAAGTATATTCCAAACAAGGAAAAAATTATTGAGGACTTTTGGGATGAAAAGGTAAACAAGATTTATCCTTGGTATAAGGATTTACACAAGGAAGACGATATTATTATTTCTGCAACCCCACACTTCATAATTGACCCAATTGCGCGCCGTCTTGGTATTAAGCATGTAATTGCTACTAACATGGACATAAACACCTACAAAATTACGGGCCTTGACTGTACTGGAATTGAAAAGGTTAAAAGACTAAGGTCAACATATGGCGATGTTCAGATTGATAATTTCTATTCAGACTCATATTCTGATACCCCTCTTGCTGAAATTGCAAAGCATGCTTATATGATTGGCAAGCATGGTGAGATTACTGAGTGGGATTTTGAGAATAAAAGAGGCATTAAGAAAAACGAAAGACTCACAAAGAGATACACTAAGCTTGTTCATGTCAGAGCCAAAATCGGTGCTAAGCGAACAAAGAGAAAGCTACATCGTGAAAGAAGAAGGCTTCGCCGCGAAAGAAGGAACAATAATGAGTAAAAGCCGACCACGTGGTCGGCTTTTTTTGTTTTACAAATAGATTTTTGAAAGCTCATTTATAAGCTTCGAAAGCTCTCTATCTAATATTAAATGGTCGTATTTTTCAATGTAGCGCTTAAGCGCCTCTTTATTTATTTCTCTTGGCTTGCCATTGAACTTTTTAAGTAGGTTTGCAGAAAAGATTTTTTGTAGGCTTTCATTTGGTATTTCTATACCTGTTAATGTATGGTCATCGAAGGATTTTAGTGTTTCCTTGGTTGCCAAAAATCTATATTCTCTATCGCACAACCACTTGCCTGCCTCAAGATAAACTGGGAAATCCATATCCGTGCCAAATATAATTCTATCATCATATTTTTTAAAAAAATTATGGAAATATTCTGGGCGCTTATCAAAATCAATATACATCTCGCCCCCAGGAGTTATATCTATTGAGAGGTTTTTATATTTTTCAAGCATCGCCTCGAGCCTTTGTGGGTTAGGCGAGGAAAAGAAGAAATGTGCAAGGCAAAGGTTTAGTCTTGGGTGCTTTTCTAAAACATTATCTATTTGTGAGTATAACTCCTTTATGGTTGGGTATGTGCCATCTCCATAGTACCATTTCTTTTTAATTCTTTCCTCTGTTGGCTCAGTCCAAAAGCACTCTGGGTCAAGGGCATGCATAAGAATATATGTTCCGTCCTTTTCCATTTTTTCAAAAACTGGCTCGAATAGGTCACCGTCTAATTCCTTGCCTATTTTTATATATAGGTTAGGCTTTCCTTCAAGCATCTTAATTCCGTCAAAGCCTATTTCCATTAGCTCCTTGTATTGAGTAAGAAGGGACATATCCTTTTCTTCCATTTCATCCTTGCTAACTGGATAGCTTGGGTAAGTAAAGCCACCATAGGAAAAAGTGTTTTTATTTGCTATTTTATAAAATGCGCAAATTATGTTATTACTAACATCGCGCGAAACTGGAATTGCGTTACCTGATGGCAAGGGGGCAAGGGTAATATATTTTAGCCCACACGCTTCTCTATACTCCTCAAGTCCGTGTAAAAAATTTATATTTTTATTTTCATCAAACCATTTATGAATATGAATATGACCATCTATTGGGTCATTAATATTTGGAAATGGCTTTATGTAATCTGACATTGTTTTTCCTCACTTTAAATAGTATATTTAAATTCTATCACCGGTAGGTTTAAATTTCAAGTCTAATATTGACAATGAAATAAAAAAGTAGTATAATCTAAGAGAAATATAGGTGTATTTGTGGGAAAGCGCGGTGAGATGCCGCCACAGCAGTCACTGAGGTATGGGTGTATGCCCGAGTCCTAATGCCACAATACACTTTGGTGTAATTCCAATGGTAAAGCCAGTTCTGGGCAGTGAGGACTGAGGGCCAAAAAATACATTTTTCGGATTTTTTGCCGAGACGTGTATGATTTTTGCTATTCGTCCTGCCCTTTTTGGGTAGGATTTTTTATCTTATATTTCAAAATACGCATTGCGAAAGGAGGAAATATTGATGAAAAAATTAATAAGCATTAGTGTTTTGTGTGCTCTTATGCTTAGCTTAGTGATGGTATTTTCCGGTTGTGGAAAGAAAGCCCCTGCTGATAGCGAAACCGAGCTTAGCTTTACATTTGAGGTAGTACACCTTGATGGCACAGAAAAGAGCTTTGAGGTAAAAACCTACAAAACAATTTTAGCTGATGCGCTTACTGAAAAGAGTTATATCTCTGGCTATCAAAGTCAGTATGGCTTAACTATTGAAACAGTTGATGGTGAAACTCTTGACTGGGAAACAAGTGGCGCTTACTGGGCTGTATATGTTAATGGTGAATATGCAATGGTTGGCGTAAGCTCCATTGAAATTGAAGATGGTGCGACTTACACCTTTAAGGCGGAAAAAATGTAATAAAAAGGGACTCATTTGAGTCCCTTTTTTATTATCTGTTGTTAATAAGCTTTGTAAGCTCAACTGGTGAAACAATTGTGCCATCCTTGTAAACACGCATATTGCCTGATGCAATTTCGTCAATTAGTACAACCTCGCCATTATTGTAGCCAAACTCAAACTTAATGTCCCAAAGATCAAGACCGATTGTCTTTAAGTCATCAGCTACTATCTTTGTAATCTTAAGTGTTTGCTCCTTAAGGCTCTCAAACATTTCCTTAGTCATAACCTTAAGTGCAACTAAGCCCTCTCCTGTTACGAGTGGATCGCCCTTTTCATCATTTTTAAATGTGCACTCAACATAGCCACCCTCAAGTGGTGTGCCATCCTTAATATACTCGCCATATCTGCGAATAAAGCTACCTGTTGCAACCAAACGGCAAATAACCTCAAGGCCACCACCGCCAAGCTCCTTACCGAAGCACTCAGCAGGCAAAACCTCCATTGTTGCATTTTCAACATCAGCAGAAACATAATGTGTCTTTACGCCAGCCTTTTTAAGCATCTCGAAATAGTAAACAGATGTTTCAAGATTTGCCTTGCCAATACCGTCAATTGTCAAGCCAACTGAGTTTTCACCAGGATCAAACACTCCGTCCTTGCCTGTGCAATCGTCCTTAAACTTCAAAAGAACGTTGCCATTTTCAAGACCGTAAACATCCTTTGTTTTTCCCTTGTAAAGTAATTCCATAATTTTTGCTCCTTTACGCATAAAATTTTTACGAGAATATTATACCGC
>JAZOCP010000175.1:0-5046 GCA_045596585.1 Eubacteriales bacterium | reverse complement strand
TGTTTGTGCTTATGCTTATAGTACATGCTGTTAATGATAAAAGCATTATAAGCGATAAAGCAATTGCAATAAATTTTTTCATTATCTTCCCTCCTTGTTTATTAAGTCCTATGACTTAACTAAATTATACACAAGTACTTGTGAAAAATCTATTACCCGCTATATTACCCGTTCGGGTGATTTTAAAAAGGAGAGAGTCTTTTCAGACACTCCCCCTTGTTTTATTGCTTATTAAATCTTGCAAAAAGCTCATTTCTTGTACTCACAGAAAGCTTTTGATAAATACTTGTTATCTGCTTTTTTATTGTGTTCTCACTTACAAACAACAGCTTTCCTATATCGGATCGAGTCTTCCCCTGCAATAGATATTTCAAGACTTCCCCCTCTCGTGGAGTTAAGGCGCTTACATCTACACCATTATCTATGCTTTTATCTTGGGTAGGAGCTTGAGGCTTACGCTTCTTTCTTCTTATAAAAATGCATGCGGCCACAGTACCTGCTGCTATTATCGGTATAACGACTAGAACCGAAATGCACGGTATAACGATAGCAAGAACAGGGAAATTCTTCTTATAATACGCGTAATATATTTTATCCCCTGCGATTTCATAAATAACGTTTTCCGCCACTGCTTCACCCTCACCGTTTTGCTCGGTGTACCAGCCCTTAAAGGTGTATCCTTTTATTTTTTCAGGCTTTGGGAAATTAATAGGTGCGCCAAATTTTTGCTCCGTCTGATTTTCAGAGAAATCAGTAACAAAGGTTACCTTATATACATTTGCAGTCTTCTCGGTATATATGTCTATTGCACCTTGTCTATTTCCCACGATATAAATTTTGCCTTCTTCTATTTCTTGATTGCTTGTTATTTGTTTCCAAGGCGAGTATGTGTATCCCAACTCCTCATCTTGCGGAATATACAGTTCTTCAAAGAAATCACTCTGTTTTGTGCTAATAAGCTTATTCTCATAATAAAGATTAAAAATAGCGTCCTTGGCATTAGAGCCTATTGTAAATTCGCCCACCAAAACAGTATTGTCCGTGCCCAAAAACTCATTTGCAAGCTCTGACGGAACGACCGGAGCATTTGAAAGACTTTTATGCTCATATAAATCATCTGTTAAAGTAATTATGTATCCATCATCATTTGCCTTAATCGGAGATGCAAAATAGTTATAATTATTCTCCTCCGTTGGCTCCTCATACCTTGGGTAATCAGCCTCGAACGATTTATCAATTATAATACTTGCGTAAATTTTCATATACGATATATCAAGAAAATCTCCCGGATATGAAACCCACAGCCACGCACTTGTCCCATATCCCTTATATTCCTGCATTTGTGTTTGGCAAATATTATTTGCAATTGATGAAAATTTGATTTCAACCGAATTTGTGTCAAAAGTAAGAAGCGGATTATAATAAGCAAATATTCCGCCAAATGCATTTTGAGCATAATTAGAATAAATGTCGGTATTGACTATTTTAACATTACGTGGATCATTTAAATACATTGCTCCACCTAGTCCCTTATTGCTTGCGATACCGCGCTCACTTTCAAAGCTTTCACTTCGCGGAATTGCTTGATTCTTTGCAAATACACAACCATTAAATTCAGCATTTGAGCTAACGATCGAAACGCCTCCTCCTAAGGAGGAAATATTATTGGCTACTATACAGTTATTCATTATTAAGCTACTACTACTTGTGCAGCTTATTGCTCCGCCTGGAACTTGGTCATATGTTGATTTTTCTCCACCATAATGATAATTTGCCACATTGGATACCAAGGTGCAATTATTCATAACTGCAGTCGTTTTAGATATACAAAGAGCACCTCCGCCTGTGGAGAAATCATTAAAGCCCGAGCGATTGTAAATGAATATAGTGTCATTTGCAAGAAGCTCTATATTTTTGTTCGCATCAAGAAAAATCGCTCCTCCACCATATAAAGCAGAGTTTGATTTGAACTCGCATTTATTTAAGGTTATCTTTAGACTACAGCTTAGATTGCTCCCATATTCGATCTGGTAAGCCGGATTGCTTGTGTAATCGGAATAAAAGGCGTTTATTGCAGGACCATATTCATACATATAGTCATTGAACTCGCAGTTTTCAAGTGTTAAATTTAAATTGCCCTTGCAAGAAATAGCATATTGAGCCTTTAAAGGATGATTTCCAATTACCTCGCCCATGCTATCGTAGGAAAGCTCCCAATCTTTCTCTGTCAGATTTTCTCCGTCGATTTCCCCATCAAAGAGAATATCAACAAACCTAACACTATCGCTTGCGCCAGCCATTTTAGTTGCATCCAACATAAAGCTAGCTCCATAAAAAACTGCCTTTTCATTTTCTTTGGCACTTTTAATTGTAATGCTCTTGTCTATTATTATTCTTTCTATCTCATTTACAGCACCCATACCACTCAAATTAAAATCAATATCGGTAACATACAAAGTATCACCATCCTTTGCATCGTTGATTGCATTGATGAGCCCTGACCTTGTATTTATCGGCTCTTTTACATATGGCGACTCAACTGATACTGCAGATGCTGTAGCGATAAAGCCTAAAAGAATCACAAATAGAAGGGTTGAAAAAATGATTTTTGCTTTCATTGGCATCTCCTTAAGCGAAATATTATAATTTGATTATAGCATATCTAAATTTTCGTGTCAAGTTAGCAAAATTTTTGCGCTATAAAAGCAAAAAATCCACAATTTTTGATGTGGCTATATTGTTAGAAATACTCCCATTTTCAAAAGAGGAGTGTCTAAATTTGCAGGCGCAGGGATTAAAAAAGACCACTAAAATGTGGTCTTAAAAATATTTAGTCGTTATTTTGTGAAAACACCTCAATAAAAAATCTCTCGTTTTTACGAGAGATTTTTATTACATTTTAAGCTCTGTAAATCCGATTTTACGGCGAACCTTAGACATGGTTTTTCTCGCGTGACGATATGCATCATTAGCACCCTGTTTCATAACCTCTTCAAGATATGCCTTGTCTTGCATCAAGCGATTAAACTCTTCTCTAACTGGTGAAAGTGCATCTGCACAGGTTTCTCCAACTGCAAGCTTAAACTCGCCATAGCCCTTGCCCTCAAATTCCTTCATTGCCTCTTCAATGGTTTTGTTTGTAAAGCAGGTATAGATGCTTAGAAGGTTGGAAATACCCTCTTTGCCCTCGCCTACGCAAATTTCATTACCTGAGTCGGTAACTGCACGCTTGAACTTTCTTATAATATCATCCTTTGAATCAAGAATTCTTACAACTGCATTTTCATTTGCATCTGATTTGCTCATTTTCTTTGTAGGCTCTTGTAGTGACATAATTCTTGCGCCACCCTGTGGAATATAGCCATCTGGCACTACAAAGGTTTCACCATACACCTGATTAAAGCGGTTTGCAATATCACGGGCAAGCTCTAAGTGTTGCTTTTGGTCTGAGCCAACAGGCACAAGCTCTGTTTGGTATAGCAAAATATCTGCTGCCATAAGTGATGGGTAGGTAAATAAGCCTGCATTTATATTGTCAGCATTTTTTGCACTCTTGTCCTTAAACTGTGTCATTCTTGAAAGCTCACCAAACATAGTATAGCAGTCAAGCACCCAACCAAGCTCCGCATGCTGTGGAACGTGACTTTGTACAAATAGTGTATTTTTTTGTGGGTCGAGTCCACACGCGATATAAAGAGCGAGTGTTTCGTAGGTCCTACGACGAAGCTCTGCTGGTATTTGTCTTACTGTAATTGCGTGCATATCAACTACACAATAATAGCAATGATATTCCTCAGAAAAGGCGCTAAAGTTTCTAATTGCGCCAAGATAGTTTCCAATTGTTAGGTTTCCCGATGGCTGTACGCCTGAAAAAACCACCTTTTTATCGTTATACACGGTCATAATCCTCTGTTCTTTGAAATTATATAGTATATAATATCACAGTTTGGTTGGGTTTTCAACATTTTTTTCATAATTAATTCTATCGAGCGTGATTTTAATTATAAAGGCCACAATTGGGGCAATTATTAAGCCGAAAAAGCCAGCAAGCTTAAGCCCTGCATACATTGCAAACAGGGTTATCAAGGGGTGAATGTTCATTTGGTCGCTTAAAATCTTCGGCTCAAGGAATTGGCGTGAAAAATAAGTAATGCCTGCTAAGATAAAGAGCCCTATTGCCATTTTATAATTGCCAAATGCAAGCATAATAATTGACCATGGGACTAAAACTGTGCCTGCACCTAAAATTGGAAGCATATCGACAATTGCAATTATAAAAGCAAGAATAAATGAGTTTTTTATGCCAAGAATTAAAAAGCCTGAAATTAATTCTACAAAGGTAATTATGAGCAAGATTAAATAGGATTTTAGATATTTAGTAACAACGTGTAAAACATCGTTTTTAAAAATCAAGGCTATGTTTCCTACTCTTTTGGGTAACTTTTTAATTATCGCATTTCCAATTTTATCGTAATCCTTTGCAAAATAAAAAAGCGATAAGGCAAGTACAATTAATGTAACAATTATATCGGGGAGTGCTGTAATTACACCTGCTATATACCTTGTTAGACGTATGCTAAGAGATTTAGCACCGTCAGTTATCATATCAATAACTAAATTATAAACCGCCTCCTCATCTCCTAAGATGTTATTTATAAATGGCAGTCTTTCTTCAATTTTTCCAATGATGTCAAAAATCGTGCTGACGTAGTTTTCCTCACCCGAGAGATTATTAATTATGCCCTCTGTTATGCTTGCGATTTGCTCAGCTGTTATCATTAAAACTAAAGCAAGGCAACCACATGTTACTAAAAGTAGCATAACTAAAACAAATATACTAACTATTGGCTTTGGTATTTTTGTTTTTTTGCATATTTTGTTTATCAACGGACGTGCCATAGCAACTATTAAAAAAGCAAATAAAAAGGGAAGAAAAATATTATAGGTATGCTTTACAAAAAAATAGCCAAGAAATATTAAAATTGCGACACTTATCGCCACGTATGCAGCTTTTTTATATTTTTCCAAATTGTTTTACCTCAATAA
>JAZOCP010000174.1:0-7201 GCA_045596585.1 Eubacteriales bacterium | reverse complement strand
TGTTATCTTGCTTAAAAAGGGTAACGCCTCGTCTAAAAATGTGCCTATTCCTTTTTTTCTATCCTTATGTGAATTTTCGCTTTTTTCGGTCTCGTTGCCTAAATAGTTTTCATTTTCAAGGGTGTCATTTTCGATATTATCTCCTTCATTATCTTCGATGATTTCGCCTGTTAACGGCACCTTGTTCTCAACATTTTGCAAATAATCAATTTGTTCATCATTTTCTGCAAATTCATACACGTCCTCGTCAGTTTTTGGGTTATCATTACTGCTTAATTGTCTGTTAATTGCATCTTGAAAGGTAGGAGAAAGCGAGGTTCTTGTGCTACTATACGATGGCGTTGGCTTGTGTGTTTTCATTTCTGTTTCAAGTGGTGCTTTTTTAAATCTATTACCACTATAATTCTGTGGAACGCTATATCTTGAGTACATTAAATCACCTACCTTGTTAAATTGACAATGCTTGATAGCTTAGAAATTTTTATCATAGTGTCAATTAATTCACATCGAGAGTGAGATAAATAGGGCTTTAGCGCAATTAAAAGAGGAGTGCATTTGTTTAGGCTTTTTCCTATGCTTGAAACGAATCCACCTCCCTTACTACTACCAAGGGAGGAGAGAATATCAAAAAATTGATTATTATTAAAGGAAGTGCTTTCTTCACCATTCTTATTTTCAGCCTTCCACGCTTCTTTTCCTTCCTCTGTGCTTTCCTTTTTATCATTTTCTACTTTGTTTTCGTTATTATCGCTTGTGCTTTCCGAGATCAAGGAAACAACATCGCCAAGACTCTTTGAAATATCTCCATCGTTTTCCTTTAACGTTGAGGAGATTTTTTCAAAAAGCTCAGGGTTTGATGTGACTGAGCTAATTATATCTTCAATTCGTGCTTCCATTTTTACCTCGCTTCATCATTTCAATAGCATTTTGTATATCCTCATCTGAAAGGGCAGATAAGGTTTGACGTATTTTACTCATATCCTTTGGTCTTTCAAGCTCTGAAACCGATACATTCCCACTTTTTTTCGCAACATATTGAATGGTTTTCCAAAGCTGGTCGTCATTCATTTTTAATACCTTATCAATGGTGCTTTTATCAATTTTCATATATACCTCCAAAGTAAATTTTTCTTTACAAGTGAGCCAATACTATGATATGATAAATATGTAGTAATGTTACAAGGTGGTAATTATGAAAATTCTTGTCTTTTCCGACTCGCATTCACACCCCAAACATATAGAGGAAGCTTTAAAAATACACGGGGGAGTGTGCGATTTAGTCATATTTTTAGGTGATGGCATACGAGATATTGAATATGTAAAAGAAAGGTATAGCCACATACCATTTTTTATAGTTAAGGGCAACTGTGATATGTTGTTTTCAGGCAATTATTCAAGCTACTCAGTCCTTGATTTAGAGGGGGTAAAGGTCTTGGTTACACACGGACACATGTTCGGTGTAAAGGGTGGACTTGACAGGCTTGCAAGCGTAGCCAAGGAGTTTGGCGCAAATTATGTGTTTTTCGGCCATACACACGTCCCAACAGATGCAGCAGCTGAAGTTGATGGTGAAGTAATCCATCTTTTCAACCCTGGCTCAATTGCATATGGTGGCACATATGGGGTTGTAAATACAAGTGGAAAAATTTTAGTTCTTTCACATGGTAAAATTTAGTTAAAATATATAGAAAATGACAAATAAGTGCTTGAAAGTTTTAATAATATATGATATACTCAAAATAGTAATTATTATTTGTTCGGAGGAATAAATTTATGGAAAAGAAAATCAAGGTTGGTATCATCGGTTGCGGTGGTATCGCAAATGGCAAGCATATGCCTTCACTAAAGAAAACAGGTGAGGTGGAAATGGTTGCCTTCTGTGACATTATTGTCGAAAGAGCAGAAGAGGCTGCAAAGAAATATGGCACACCAGACGCAAAGGTGTATGCTGATTATAAGGAGCTTCTAAAGGATAAAGAAATCGAGGTTGTACACGTTTGTACACCAAACAGAAGCCATAGCTTCATTACAGTTGATTCACTTGAGGCTGGTAAGCACGTAATGTGCGAAAAGCCAATGGCTATCAATGCAGAAGAGGCTAAAAAGATGGTTGATGCAGCTAATCGTACAGGAAAAATGCTCACTATCGGTTACCAAAACAGACAAAGAAAGGATGCTAAATACCTAAAGGCTGAGGCTCTTGATGGTGTATTTGGTGATATCTACTACGCAAAGGCAACAGCATTAAGACGTCGTGCAGTTCCTACATGGGGCGTATTTATCAACGAGTATGAGCAAGGTGGCGGTCCACTTATCGACATCGGTACTCACGCACTTGACCTAACACTTTGGACAATGGACAACTACAAGCCAAAATACTGTGTAGGTACTACATATCACAAGCTCAACGACCAAAAGGAATCCGCAAACGTATTTGGTCAATGGAAGCCAGAGGAATTTACTGTTGAAGACAGTGCATTTGGCTTTATAGTAATGGAAAATGGTGCAACAATTGTTCTTGAGTCCTCATGGGCTATCAATATGACAGAAACAAAAGAGGCTTGCACAACTATTTGTGGCACAAAGGCTGGTGCTAAGATGGTTGACCAAGGTATCCTTGAAATCAATGGCGTTAAGCACAATAATATGTATGAAACAAGACCTAACCTTGATGGTAAAGGCGTTGCTTTCTATGATGCAGGCTCATACGATGCAGGCGCTGAGGAGGCAAAGCAATGGATTAATGCTGTTAAGACAGGCACAAAACCAACAGTTCTTCCAGAGCAAGCATATTGCGTAACACAAATCCTTGAGGGTATTTACGAGTCTGCAAAGACAGGTAAGCCTTACTACTTCAACTAATACTAATGGGCAATTTACTCGCTAAATTGCCCATAATCTTAATAAAACAGGAGAAAAAATATGAAACTTAGTGTTTTAGCTAACCTCTATGGCTCAAAGTCACTTGATGAGGCTCTTAAAATTATTTCATCTCTCGGAGTTCACTCTGTAGAAATCGGTGCTGGTGGATACCCAGGAAAGGACCATTGCGATCCGGAAAAGCTACTTGCAGACGAAAAGGCTCTTGAAGAGTTTAAGGCTACATTTAAAAAATACGATGTAGAGATTTGCGCTCTCGCAACTCACGGTAACCCAGTTCACCCAAATAAGGAAATTGCAGCTCAATTTGATAAGGATATGAGAAATACAATTCTTTTAGCAGAGAAGCTTGGAATTGATACAATTATCACCTTCTCAGGTTGCCCAGGCTCAGACCCTGATGCAAAATTACCATCTTGGGTAACATGCCCATGGCCTGATGATTTTCTCGAAACACTTAACTATCAATGGAACGATGTTATGATTCCATATTGGAAGGAAGCAACAGCGTTTGCAAAAGCACACGGTGTTACAAAAATCGCTCTTGAAATGCACCCAGGCTTCTGCGTATATAACCCAGAAACACTTCTAAAGCTACGTGCAGCGGTTGGTGACGTTATCGGTGCAAACCTTGACCCATCACACCTTATTTGGCAAGGAATTGACCCTGTAATGGCAATTAGAGCTCTTGAGGGCGCAATTTATCACGTACACGCTAAGGATACAAAGGTTGACAAGGCTAACACATCAGTTAATGGTGTCCTTGATACTAAGCACTATGGTGATGAAATCCATCGTTCTTGGATTTTCCGTACAGTAGGCTATGGTAATGGCGAGGAATTTTGGAGAGCGTTTGTATCAAACCTCCGTCTTTGTGGATATGATAAGGTTCTTTCAATTGAGCATGAGGATAGCCTAATGACAATAGATGAGGGACTTAAGAAGGCAGTTGAATTTCTTGATAAGCTTATGATTAAGGAAGCAAAGCCAACAGGCATGCGTTGGGCTTAAGCATCGTTTAGCGCAAATATATCCCGTTTGCCTTGCTACCGTACTAAGTACGCCTAACGCAAGACAACCAAGCTATTTTATCGCTAACCAATAGCTCAAATACATATTACCCTTGTTCAAGAGGAAGGTCAGCTTGCTGACTGAGGGATTGTTCCTCATAATACACATTATTTCAATTAAACAACAAAAAACGGACACCCTGTGTCCGTTTTTCTTTTGTTTTAGGAGAATTTATTGCTTGTTACCCTCGCTTGAAGCATTACCATTTTCCTCAGGCTTTGGAAAGGGCAGGTGGTCCTTAGGGTCAACATGCTTTCCATTTATCTTCATTTCATAGTGTAGGTGTGGCTCCTCAGCAAGCTCGTTCATGGCACTTTCACCAACTGCACCAATTACGTCTCCTGCCTCAACACTTGCACCAATTACAATGCCCTCATTTACCTCTGGGTCAAGGTTTTTGTAAATACTAATCGCATTACCTGGGTGTTCAATTGAAACGCATGTGCCCATAAATGGGTCATTCCAAACATTTGTTACAACACCGCCGGCAACAGCCTTTACCTCACTACCAAGGCTTGCTGAAATATCAACACCAAGGTGTGTACGATAGTCGTTCATTGTTGTTGAAAATACAGGCACACTATCACTATAATCAATAGCTATATCACCAGATACAGGAACTAAAAAGTCAGGGAGAGTGTCTAAATTTCCGCCTGTTTGCTCATCATTTGTGTCGGTGTTTGTGTCAGGCTCATTGTTTACTCGTCTTGCAATAGTTGTAGCAATTATAACAACCGCAATAACAGCTAAAACAATAGCAAGTGTTAGGTATAAAATCCTAGGTGGTTTTTTGGTTTCGTTTTCTTCCATTTTCTAAAAATCCTTTCAAATTTTAATTGCAAGACTATTATTTGCCTTATAAAAAAGAATTATACACAAAAAACGATTTTTAGGATTTTTAAATCATTGACATTATTTTTTATATGTGGTATTATAGTATTAGTGTATATATCAAATATATAGGAGAAAAATATGATAAAGATTGATAAAGTAAGCGTTATGAATATGGAAAACGCAATTAGAGGCGCAAGAAACCCACTAAATTCTTGGGCTAAAAGTGATAGCTATTATAATGAAAAGGGAGAGTATATTCTTGGCGAAAACGACCTTGCTTTAGCTAAAAAGCTTGCTAAGGCTGGCTCCGACCACAGAAAATATCTTCGTCAAATTTTCGTTTCAATGGACATAACAGCTCCTCTTTATTGGTGGAAGGAATTTGATACCTATAAGGTAGCAACAGTTGCCAACTCCACCTCAACCATGCATAAAATCCAAGCAAAAAAATTTGAGCGTGATGATTTCAGCCACGACCGTATGAGTGAAGGCGCACTTAAGGTTCTTGACATCACAATTGACTATCTTGAAGAGGTTCGTCAAAAGTTTATTGAAACTAAGGAAAAGTGTTATTGGCACGATATGATTCAGCTTTTACCATCAAGCTATAATCAATTAAGAACAGTTTCAATGAACTACGAAACACTAATTAACATTTACTACGCAAGAAGAACTCACAAGCTTGCTGAGTGGCACACGCTTTGTGATTTGATTATGTCATTGCCATACGCAAACGACCTAATCGCTGTAAAGGAAGACTAATGCTTAATAAAATTATTAAAGATTACAATTGCCCGCAAAAGCCCGAGGTCCGCATAAGAGTTGGGCGTTTTGCGGGCTTTGTTGGAATTTTTTCCAACCTGTTTTTATTCGCTATTAAGCTAACGATTGGCTTAATTACAATGTCAATTTCAGTAATTGCCGACTCACTTAACAACCTATCAGACTGTGGCTCAAACATTTTAACCGTCGTTGGTTACACAATTTCTGGTAAACCAGCAGATAAGGACCACCCATATGGACACGCCCGTATGGAATATTTATGCTCGTTGTTTATTGCAATGATAATTTCCTTCCTTGGCTTTGAAATGCTTGTTTCCTCAATTGAAAAAATCATTGATAATCAACCAAGCGAGGAATATAGCCTTCCACTAATTATAATCATAGGTGCAACAATAGTAGTTAAGGCATTAATTGCAATTTTCTATCGTAAGCTCGGTAAGCATATAAGCTCAGACACATTAAAGGCATCAGCAATTGATAGCATAGGTGACGTAATTGCTACAAGCGCGGTTGTTGTTGGTATGGTACTAACTAAATATGTAAGTTTTGATATAGATGCAATAATTGGTATTTTAGTTGCAGTATATATCATAATCATGGGCATTAAGCTTGTTATTGAGTCCTCAAGCACCTTGATAGGCAAAGCGCCAGACAAGAAGTTTACTCACGAAATAGTTGAAAAAATAAAAAGCTACGAGGGTGTTCTTGGTATACACGACCTTGTTATTCACTCATATGGCGCAAATAGATATTTTGCAACTGTTCACGTAGAGGTTGATGCAGATGTTGAAATTATGCACAGCCACGATTTAATGGACATAATAGAGGCTGATTTTTTAAA
The DNA here is from genome assembly GCA_045596585.1 of Eubacteriales bacterium. Classification (GTDB taxonomy): domain Bacteria; phylum Bacillota; class Clostridia; order Oscillospirales; family CAG-272; genus RGIG2000. The sequence goes on along the minus strand of JAZOCP010000174.1, from coordinate 792 downwards.
GGACGGAATTAACCTTGTTATTCATATGGACCCAATTTCCGTTTCCGACCCTGAAACTAATGAATTAAGAGCGAAATGCCTTGAAATGATTTCTCAAATCTCTCAGGAATATTCAAGCCCTGCCTCAATGCACGATTTCCGTATTGTAAAGGGAATTACCCATACAAATGTTATCTTTGATGTGAGCATAAGCGACGAGTTTCCTTTAAAGAACAAAGAACTATGCGAAGAAATAACAAATAGATTGAAACAAATAAATCCACTTTATAATTTAGTTCTAACAATTGACAGAGACTATTTTTCCGAACGATATGGAGAAAGCTAATTAAAATGAAAAAAATCTACTTTATTTTAGCATTTACATTAACAATTTTTCTTTTCACAATTGGCATATCAGCAACTGATATTCAAGTGGTAGATAAATTAGGAAACACTTATAATCATGATAGCTATAATTTTTATTTACCTTCACACATTTCACCAAGTGAGGTGTCATTTAAGATAGTAGAGGGCTCAACGCTTTCATATACTAAAAACGGCACTGAAATTGAAATAAAAGAGGGGGACGTGGTTGATTTTTCGGAATTTTACACTACAACAACCGCAGGTCCTGCTTATTTAGTGAATATAAAAATTGATGGCTATGAGCATTTTATGTTTTTGCGCTTTGCAAATAATTTGCCAAGTATAAATATCACCACCTCAATTGACCCAGAAAATATCATTGCATACTCGCAACAGGACACAGCGGTAAAAACCATTGTTATATCAAACGATGGTACACTTTTACAC
>JAZOCP010000173.1:0-1956 GCA_045596585.1 Eubacteriales bacterium | reverse complement strand
AAGGATGATAATAACAAAGGGAATTACCTCTCTGGGATTTACCATCAAAAGGATCAAGGCACTGGGAATAGCACCGATAAATGGACCGAAGAAAGGAATTACATTAGTAACACCGACAATAACACCGATAAGCACTGAATAAGAGGAAAGTCCGAGCAGACCTGTTAAAATTCCAACAATGATTCCAACAAGCACCGAATCAGCTAAAGTTCCTATAAGATATCTTCCAAAGGTTTTGTCAGAATATCTTGCAAAATCAATGATTCTATCGTAATTTTTCTTTTTGAACATCGCTGCAAGGAGCTTTCTCATCTTTGCACCGATGGTTTGACCATGAATTAAGAAGTAAATTGAAAGAATAATTCCTACAATTAAGGAGAACAAAACGTCAATTGATGAAACAAGGAAGCCGAGAAGATAAGAGCTCAAGCTCTCAATACTATCAAGTCTAAGCTTTCCATCTTCATCAATGAAAATGTTCTTAACTATTGTGAAAATCTCATTTGATAATTTATCAACATCAATATTGATATTTAATTCAGGGAAAAGATCGTTAACTAAGCCTATAAAATTGTTGAATAGGTTTGCAATATTTCTCTCGGAAGAGAACTGACTGACTAAGTCATAGAGATTTTTTACAATTGAAGGGACAATTGTGAAAAGCAAAATTGCAATTATAAGGAAAACAACTACATAAGTCAAAAGAATTGAAAGTGCTTTCTTTAGCCTTGGTCGAGGCTTGCCCTTGTCAACAAATCTAAAAATGTATTTGCTTATAAGCTTATACAAAGGATTGCAAATATATGCTATAACAAATCCATATATAAAAGCTGAGATTGCCTTTAAGAACCCAGTTATTATGGTGTTTATTCTATCAAGGTTAAATAGGGCAAAAACAAGAAGTATTAAAAGCGCGCCAACAGTAAATGCTGCAAGAGCGATATTAAAGTACTTTTCGTTCTTTTTGAAGTTTTTGAACATCGCCATACTCCATTTCATAATTTTTCAATCTTATTTTAAACTATTTTAAAATGCAAGTCAATAGATAAAACAAAAATTTAAGTTATTTTTATATAATATTAAAGAAAATCGGGCGAATTTCGCCCGATTTCATATTAGTTACCGTTAGTGCTGTAGTTAGGAGCTTCCTTTGTGATGTTGATATCATGAGGATGTGACTCGCGAAGACCAGCACCGGAAATCTTAACAAATTGTCCTCTTTCCTTAAGCTCAGGAATTGTAGGAGTACCACAGTAGCCCATACCTGCGCGAAGACCGCCCATTAATTGATATACTGTGTCTGAAAGTGGTCCCTTGTAAGGTACACGGCCCTCAACGCCCTCTGGAACAAGCTTTTTGTTGCCATCTTGGAAATAACGATCCTTAGAGCCCTTTTCCATGGAAGCAAGTGAACCCATACCGCGATATACCTTAAAACGTCTGCCTTGATAAATTTCTTCATCTCCAGGGCTTTCCTCACAACCAGCTAAAAGTGAACCAACCATGATTACGTCACCACCAGCTGCAATAGCCTTAACCATATCACCACTATATTTGATACCACCGTCAGCGATAACAGGAATGCCATATTCCTTTGCTACCTCATATACGTCAAAGATAGCAGTAATTTGAGGTACACCGATACCAGCAACGATACGTGTTGTACAAATAGAGCCAGGACCTATACCAACCTTAACTGCGTCAGCACCAGCCTCAATGAGGTCACGTGCAGCTGCACCTGTTGCAATGTTACCAGCAATAATTTGTGCATTTGGGTAAGCTTCCTTAATCTTCTTTAAGCAAAGAGCGATATTCTTTGAGTGACCATGAGCTGAGTCAAGAACTAAGAAGTCAGCACCTACCTTGAGAAGTGCGCCAGCACGTTCAACAACGTTATCAGTAACACCGATAGCGGCACCGCAGAGAAGTCTGCCAAACTCGTCACGAGCTGTATTT
>JAZOCP010000172.1:0-2471 GCA_045596585.1 Eubacteriales bacterium | reverse complement strand
CTATAATATAAATATAATATAATGATATTACCACACTCTGCCAATTTTGTCAAGAAAAAGGGGCAAGTAAGACGATTAAAAAGCAAATAAACTTTAACGTAGTTAAAAAGAAGAAATTTATTTCATAAAATGCCTTAAAATGCTTGACAAACGGAGCGATTTGTGAGAAAATACAAATGATATGCTTATTATTGGAAAAACAATATAGCGAAAGGAACACAATATGAAAGCAATATTTTTAGCAAACAGGTCACAAACTATTGACTATGTTTATTCAGATGAGGCAAAAGAGAGACTAAAAAATCTAATCGACATAGATGTTGATACTGTTTACTCACAGGACGACTTAGAGGCTAATCCTGAAAAATTCAAGGATGTTGAATATATTTTTTCCACATGGTCAATGCCAGGCGGAACTGAAGAAAAGGATGACTTTGCAAGATTTTTTCCAAACGCGAAGGCGCTTTTCTATGCAGCTGGCTCAGTAAAATATTTTGGTCAGCATTATCTTGATAAAGGCATCAGACTCTTTAGCGCATATGCAGCTAACGCAATACCAGTTGCTGAGTTTACAATGGCACAAATTCTTCTCGCTAACAAGGGCTATTTCCAGTCAATGCGTATGGTAAGACGTGGTCATTACGATAGAGCGGTTGAATATTCAAAATCACACCAAGGTAACTACAACTCAAAAATAGGTATTATTGGTGCTGGTATGATAGGTAGAAAGGTGATTCAACTCCTACGAAAATTCAAGCTTGAATTTTATGTGTATGATGAATTTCTACCAAAAAGCGCAGTTAAAGCACTTGGTGCAAAAAAAGCAACACTTGAAGAGATTTTCTCCGAGTGTGATGTTGTTTCTAACCACTTAGCAAATGTTCCTGCTACCGTTGGCATCTTCAAAAGAGAGCATTTTGCATCAATGAAGAAAAATACTGTATTTATAAACACAGGACGTGGTGCACAGGTTAATGAACCAGAAATGCTTGAGGTGCTTCGCGAAAGACGTGACATTTGTGCGCTTCTTGATGTTACAATTGATGAGCCACCTGTAGAGGGTAGCGATTTTTACAGACTTGATAATATTTTCTTAACACCACATATTGCAGGTAGCCAAGCAAACGAGGTTGGCAGAATGTCAGAGTATATGGTTGATGAATTTGAAAGATTGTTAGAGGGGAAGACACCTCAATATGAAATTACACAAGAAAAGTTTGAAAAAATGGCATAATTTAGACACGTGTCGCTGTATTTTTTGAATTTGGGACAAAGAAAACGGACTGCAAATGCAGTCCGTTTTAATTATTTTATTAATTTGAAAAACAAACACAGGGTGCTATTTTTTATTTTTCAAGCTCTTTCTTTTTTGATTTTACAATGTGAGCGATTGTAGCGCCAATGGCGTGGGTTTTTGAAAGCGAATAAATTGAAAATGTAAAAATTAGCAGCATTTCAAATATAGCTATGAAAATTTGCTCATTGTTAAATATGTCACGTCTTACAATTACACCCCATAAAGATGCAACGGAAATAGTACAAGAAAATACAAAAGCCATTGCACTAAGGGCTACATATGCGCGTGGATTGGTTGGCACAAGTCTCCATTTAAAATCAAAGAGTAGGAAAAGCGTGATTAATGAGTAGCTCATAATAAATAGTATTTCGAAGTACTCAGGAATTGGTTCAGCTGCACCCCAAAAATATATTGCTAAAATCGATGTAACAGTATATAAAGGACCAGCTGCGTTTGCACAATGTCTAATAAGAGGTGCAATTTTCGTCTTTGATGGAAGAATAATAAAGAATAAGTGCAAGATGAAAAGTAGAGCTAAAAATATTCTTAAAAATCTCCATGCATCAAAACCGGTTCTCAAAAGGTAAACGATATCAGCAGTTTCGTATGCGCCAATGGCGATTATCATGAAAGCAGCAGCTATCTTGCTTGTTACTAAATCGCGCTTTGTTCTGGTAATTTTTAAATCCTTGAGCAAAATTGCGAAAACAACAGGAATTACAATTGCAACCAAAATTGTAAGCACAAAAAAGATAGCAAGAGGCGATCTCATATTAATGTTACCTAAATCTTTTTGATAAGTGATGCATAGTGCCAACGATGCAAAAATAATAGCGAAAAAGACAGATAAAAACATTGCAGGAACAAAAATTCTAAATAGTAAGTTGTTTTTCCTCATTTTGGTATCCTTCATTAAAATATTTAAAGTTAAAATAAACTTTTTTCTTAATATTGAGTTTATCATATAATAAAATAAAAATCAAGCCTTTTAGATAAAGTTGTGTATTTTGAAATAAAGTATTGACTAAATCTTGAAATTTTGATACTATTAAAATGTAATTTTACAAAAAAGGAGACTCAAAATGTTAGAAGAGCTTAAAAAAGAAGTCTATGAAGCAAATATGATGCTTGTTAAATATAACTTAATCACCTTTACATGGGGAAATGTAAGTGG
>JAZOCP010000171.1:0-7379 GCA_045596585.1 Eubacteriales bacterium | reverse complement strand
CTTCGCTGGTCCGAATCCAGCATCCCCCACCACAAAAAAGCATCCACTTTAGTGGGTGCTTTTTTGTGCTTTGTGGGGGATGCGGATTCGGTCTGCCTTTTTGATGCGTGCATCAAAAATCTGGTTCGTTCTTTTTCAATTTGCCGTTGCCACTCGTGAGCATAAGGCTTTGAAAAAGCTCAGCTTTGCTGAGAATCCAGCCTTGACTGTTTCTTTTGCTCTTTACTAAATTCACTTTGGGTCTTTTTTGTGCTTATGGGTGCGGTGCAACCACTCTTTTCAATTTATTGAAATGCAGTTCGCAAGACTAGCGAAAATCATCTGGGGGCTTGCTCACAAGTGCTTCGTTGTGACTCTTTCCCATAGGGAAAGCCTCCAGCATCCCCACTGTTTTTGTTTGTGGCGGGGGATTTTTTATTATTTCAACTCTTTATTCCCTTCCTTTATTGACTCTTTATTATATTAATGATATAATAAAATAAAAAACGAAAGGACATTTTTATGGTATTTACTCTTAACCTGTTGTGGCTCTTTGTAGCTGCTATGGTCATTAGCTCAATTGGATTTAAAAACTACGTTTGGTTTATTTCCCTTGGCTATGGCTTCTCTATTGCTGGTGAAGGCATTTTAATGCTTATTTTATTCGGCAAGCAATTAACAATTGGCACTATTATTTGTTGTGCTCTATTTATTCTTTATGGCTTGCGCCTTGGTGGCTACCTCGCTATTCGTGAGCTTGGTAATAGCTCCTACAAGAAGAATATGAAGGGCGAAATTAAGGACGGAAAAACAGTTCCATTTGGCGTTAAAATCGCTATTTGGGTGACCTGTGCTCTACTTTATGTAACCCAAGTTTCAGGCGTTTTCTATCGTCTAACAAACAAAATCTCTGACAACCCACTTGTTTATATCGGTGCTGGCGTTATGCTACTTGGTCTTATAATTGAGTCTGTGGCTGATATTCAAAAGAGCCGCGCAAAGAAGGTAAACCCGCGTCGCTTTGTTGACAAGGGCCTTTACCGCATAGTTCGTTGTCCTAACTACCTTGGTGAAATGATTTTCTGGACTGGTGTTTTACTCTCTGGCATCTGTGCGGTTCGTGGTTGGCAATGGGTTATTGTCGCTATTGGCTACGTTGGAATTATTTACGTTATGTTTAGTGGCGCACGTAGGCTTGAAATTCGCCAAAATAAAAACTATGGAAACGACCCTGAATATCAAAGATATGTAAAGAAGGTTCCTATTTTACTTCCTATTATTCCTCTTTACAGCGTTGAAAAATTTAAATGGCTCGTTGCATAATCAAAACCAAATAAGAAAAGCCTCGGAAAGCAGAATCCGAGGCTTTTTTATTGTGTAAAAATTCAAGTGATGCACTTTTGTGCATAAATTTTATTTTGCGTAATCTACTACGCGACTTTCACGTATAAGGTTAACCTTGATTTGACCTGGATACTCAAGCTCGCTTTCAATCTTCTTAACGATATCACGTGCAACGAGTGCCATTGTCTCGTCCTTGATTTGCTCTGGCTTAACCATAATACGAATTTCACGACCTGCTTGAATAGCGAAGGTCTTTTCAACGCCTTCAAAGCTATTTGCAATTTCCTCAAGCTTTTGTAAGCGCTTTATGTAGTTTTCAAGGTTTTCACGTCTTGCACCTGGTCTTGCCGCAGAAATTGCGTCTGCTGCTTGAACTATAACTGCAATAATTGACTGTGGCTCAACATCATTATGGTGTGCCTCAATTGCGTGAATAATTTCCTTTGATTCCTTGTATTTCTTTGCGATGTCAACACCGATTTGTACGTGTGAGCCCTCAATTTCAGCGGTAAGTGCCTTACCAATATCGTGGAGCAAGCCAGCACGCTTTGCAAGTGTAACATCAGCACCAAGCTCTGCTGCCATAACACCTGCTAAGGTTGATACCTCTATTGAGTGTGTTAATACGTTTTGACCATAGCTTGTTCTGTACTTTAAGCGACCAAGGAGCTTAACAAGCTCATTATTAAGTCCGTGTACGCCCGTTTCAAATGTTGCCTTTTCACCCGCTTGCTTCATTGAAGCCTCAACCTCACGGCGAGATTTTTCAACGGTTTCCTCAATACGGGTTGGGTGAATTCTACCATCTGCAATTAGCTTTTCAATGGTGAGTCTTGCAATTTCACGTCTTACAGGGTCAAAGCCTGAAATTGTGATTACCTCTGGGGTATCATCAATAATAAGCTCAACACCGGTGAGATTTTCAATTGCGCGAACGTTACGTCCCTCACGACCGATAATTCTACCCTTCATTTCATCATTTGGAAGTGCAACTGATGAAATAGTTGTTTCTGATACGTGGTCGGCAGCGCATCTTGCAATAGCAAGAGAAATGATATTCTTTGCCTTTTTGTCTGCCTCGTCCTTAAATTCCTCCTCAAGCTGAACGAGCTTTTGTGCCTGCTCGTGCTTTACCTCAACCTCAAGGGCTTGTACAAGGGCAGCCTTTGCCTCCTCTGCTGAATAGCCTGAGATTCTTTCGAGTAATTTAACTTGTGTTTCGTTTGCTTGTGAAAGCTTTTCTTGTAATTCTTCTGCTTCTTTAAGCTTGTTTGCTAATGCTTCTTCTTTCTTTTCTATAGCATCAACCTTACGGTCAAGATTTTCTTCTTTATTTGCAAGACGTGTTTCTTGACGGTTTAATTCTGAGCGGCGCTCCTTAACCTCAGCCTCAAGCTCTTTTCTTGAAGCAATGATTTCTTCCTTTGCCTCAAGTAAATATTCCTTGCGCTTGGTTTCTGCCGCTTTAATTGCATCCTCAAGTAGCTTTTTTGCCTGTGCTTCAGCTGAGCCAATCTGCTTTTCAGCAACAGCTTTTCTTATAATAATGCCAACTACAACACCTACGATTGCGCCAGCTGCAAGAAAGACAGGAAGAATGCCCATGAGGGTATAATGCAACCAATCCATACTTAATTACCTCCTTTTTGCCAAATTTTCCTATGTAAAAGGCTTTGTTTTTATCAAACCAAATTTCTACACATTATAATTTTATAATATTAGTGTGTCAATGTCAAGAGAAAAACCGAAAATAATTGCATTTTTCGAGTTGACACGCGCATAAATATATTTTATAATTATTATAAGCGCTAAATGGCGCGAAGGGTGGTATTTATGAAGCTTTCAGACATATCAAAATTCAACTTTACAAAAGAGATTAACAAGGGCGCACTTTTGACTGTTCAAGGGTCAAATGAGGCTTTAAACACAATGACAGTTTCTTGGGGTCAAGCGGGTGTTTTATGGGGACGTGAGGTGTGTACTGTTTATGTACGCCCACAAAGATATACCTACGAGTTTTGCGAAAATGGTGAGATTATGACTCTTTCATTTTTTGACGAGGCTTTTCGTCCAACTCTTGCATATTGTGGTACAAAATCTGGCAGAGATGTTGATAAATTTAAGGAGTGTGAGCTTTCCTACACTATCAAGGATAGTGCGTGTATTTTTGACAAGGCAAGAGTGACTCTTGTTTTAAGAAAGCTATACGCGCAGGATTTAAAAGAGGGTTGCTTTACTGATAATGCTCCTCTTTCAAACTACAAAAATGGCGATTTCCACAGGGCTTATACCTGTGAAATTATAGATGTAATTACCAAATAACTTTCGAGGTGAAAAAATGAAGGATTGCAGATGGATAACACACAAAAGCGCTGGTGCAAGTGATAACAAAACCTATGCCTTTAAAAAGAGCTTTACATTAAACAAGCTTGACGATGCTACTTTAGATATTAGCGCGCAGGCAAGATATAAGCTTTACATAAATGGCACCTTTGTTGCCTGTGGACCTTGCAAGGGCACAAGAGAAAAAACATACTTTGACTCTCTTGATGTAAAAAGCTATCTAAGGCTTGGCGAAAACGAGCTATATATTGAGGTTTTACAGCTTGTCAGCGATGATATGCAGGGCAAGATGTCACCTATTGAGGGTGTTATTCGTGTTGGGGCTATGCTACTTACTGCTGAATTAAATTGTGGTGAATTAACTCTTCAAACTGATGATAGCTGGCTTGTTGCACAATTACCCGTTAAGCATATTAGTGCAAGTAGCTGTTATTCTGCCGCAACAAGAGAGCTTCACGACAAAACAGCCGACCCTGTGTGGGAAAACGCGGTTGTTCAGACTGGTGTTTCCAATGCAGAGGTTGACCACTATTGGTGGGGCTCAACAAACAAATGCTTCCTTTATGAAAGACCTATTCCAATGCTTGACTTCAAGGACAAAACCGAAATTGTTAAGTATGATGGTGAGTTTTTTGAGGCTGATTATTTGACCTTTGGCTTTCCTGTTTTCAAGGCTTGTGGCAAGGGCACTGTTCGTCTTTACTATTTTGAGTGCTTTACGGAAATTCAAGGCAAGACAAACAATGACCGTACCAACCGCTCCCTTGATTTTACCAAGGAAATGTATGATGAAATAACTGTTGATGGTGAGGCTATATTTGAGCCATTTTGGTTTAGATGCTTCCGCTTTATAAAGCCTGAATTTACAGGCGAGTGCTCAATTGAGCTTGTAAAAATGACCGAGGTTAACTACCCTATGTTCCCTCGCACAGATTACGATTTTGGTAACAAGGCGGATAATAAGCTATGGGAAATTAGCGTACGTACGCTTAGGCGCTGCATGCACGAAACATATGAGGACTGTCCTTTCTACGAGCAGCTTCAATATTGTATGGACACATCAACACAAATGATATTTAACTATCAGCTAACTGATGATGACCTTCTTGCAAGAAAGGCTATGGATGATTTTGCAGCATCACAGCTTGCAAATGGTCTTATGCCATCAAGGACACCTTCAGTTGGCGACCAGCATATTCCTTCGTTCCAATTCTACTTTATATTTATGGTCTATGCGCACTACACAAGATTTGGTGATATTGACCTCGTAAGAAAGCACCTACGCGCTATCGATGGCGTTTGTGAGTGGTTTACTAACCACATAAATGAGGATGGCGTTGTTGGACAAAGCAAGTATTGGAACTTTGTTGACTGGGCGACCCCTTGGGGCTATGTTCAGGACGAAAACGATGGTGGTGTGCCTGTTGGCATTCATGGTGGAGTGATTGGTCTTTACAACCCAATGATGGCATACTTTTTACAATGCGCTGCTAAATTAAACTTAATTTGTGGCAGAGTTGATGTAGCAAATGAATATTTAAGAACAGCTGAGATGCTAAAGGAAAACACCGAGAAATATTTCTGGGACAAGGAAAAGGGACTTTATGCCGACAACCTTGAGCACACAAAATACTCTCAGCATATGCAAACCTGGTGTGTGCTTAGTGGTCTTGCAATAGGTAGGCGCGCAAGAAAGATAATGAAAAACGCATTAAACCTTGAGGCTAAGGCAACATATGCATTTGCATACTTCTATTTCCGTGCTCTTGAGGTTTGCGGACTTTATAAGTACACTGAGGAAATGATGAATAGCTATCGTGGACTTTTAAAGCTTAACTGTACAACTGTGCCAGAAACTCCTACATATTCAAGAAGTGACTGTCACGCGTGGGGCGCTCTTGCAATTTATGAATTTAGCGCAACCGTGCTTGGTGTACGCACATATGATGTAAACGATAAATCCGTTTCAATTAAGCCTTATATTAAGGGCAGAAAATACGCTAAGGGAACTGTTTCAACTATCGCTGGTGATGTTGCTGTTTCTTGGAAAAAAGGCGGGGACGTGTTTGAAATTACAGTTGAAAGTGCAAATGACAGAGTCGAAAAGCGCATCTATATGCCAAATGGTGAGGAAATTATAACAAGCAAGAAAAAAGCAACATATAAATGCAAAATATAAGAGGTAAAAAAATGAAAATAGCACTAATTGCACACGACAAAAAGAAATCCGATATGATAAATCTTGCTATTGAGCACAAGGAAACTCTTGCAAAGCATACCCTTTATGCAACTGGCACAACTGGTACTCTTGTAATGGGTGAAACAGGACTTTCAATCAACCGTATGAAGAGTGGCCCACTTGGTGGTGACCAACAAATTGGCTCAATGGTGGCAGAGGGAAAATTAGACCTTATAGTTTTCCTACGTGACCCACTAACCTCACAACCACACGAGCCTGATGTAAGCGCACTTCTCCGCCTTTGCGACGTGCAGTCAATTCCACTTGCAACAAATGTAAAGAGCGCAGAAATTATGCTAAAGGCACTTGCAAAGAACGAGATTTAATTTCTACATAAAAAAGCCACGGAAAATTCCGTGGCTTTTATTTTTATTGCTTTTTATAAGCTATTTACCAAATGGCTACGTTGCCATTTTCGTCATAGTGCCAGTAGTTGCCCGTACCTGTTGGCTCGTTTTCTCTGTACCAATATACAGGACGGCTTGAAGAGTTCCAATTTGAGCTCCAAGCGCTTGGCTGACTTTCCGCCTCAGCGTAAATTGTGAGGCTTGTGCAATCTCTAAACGCATAATTGCCTATGCTTATTACACTGTTTGGTATTACAATGCTTGTCAGTCTTGTACAACCGTAAAACGCATAATTGCCTATGCTTGTTACACTGTTTGGTATTTCTATGCTTGTCAGACTTGTGCAACCGCGAAACGCACCTTCACCTATACTTGTTACACTATTTGGCATTTCTATGCTTGTTAGAGCTGTGCAGTCTTCAAACGCAGAATAGCCTATGCTTGTTACACTGTTTGGTATTACAATGCTTGTAAGAGAAGTGCAACCTTCAAACGCAGAAGCGCCTATACTTTTACAAACGCTCTCGTTCTCAAATATAACACTTGTTATTTTTGGAGCATATGAATTTTGGTATGGGCAGAATAAATAAGCGGGTATTTTTGTTACATCTTTACCTATGGTTACTGTTATTCCGTCACCGTTAATGCCTGCATTATAGAACACATAGTTTTTTGAGCTCAAATCAGCCATTGATGCTGCATTAAAGTAAATTTCTTCAAGCGCTGTGCAACTATCAAACGCATATTTGCCTATGCTTATTACACTGTTTGGAATTACAATGCTTGTAAGAGCAGTGCAACCATAAAACGTATGATCGTATGTACTTGTTACACTGTTTGGTATTTCTATACCGGTTAGAAGCTTGCAATTGTAAAACGCATAATTGCCTATACTTGTTACGCTATTTGGTATTTCTATACCGGTTAGAAGCTTGCAATTGTAAAACGCATAAGAACCTATAGTTGTTACACTATTTGGTATTACAATACTGGTTAAACTTGTGCAATCTCTAAACGCCCAATTGCCTATACTTGTTACACTATCTCCGATTGTCACACTTTCAAGGCTTGTGCAACCGTAAAACGCAACCCCACCTATACTTGTTACGCTATTTGGTATTACAATA
>JAZOCP010000170.1:0-1806 GCA_045596585.1 Eubacteriales bacterium | reverse complement strand
CCATCCTTAAAACGGACGCCGATAACCTCAACTAACTCTTCAGCCTCGTTTTTGATTTCTTCAGTCATATTTTTACCTTTCCTCGGCAAGTATTGAGGTAAGCACCCCAGGAACAGAGGCGTTAACCACAAAATTATCAATACCTGTCGTAATTGAATCTATAAGCTTTAGTATTTTCTTAAGTGAATGAGAAGCGGCAATTTCATATGCCTCACTGTAAGATGTGAAGAATGAAAGAGGTGCGCCCTTGCTCTTTTTGACAACCGCTAAATCACGCAGAGCAGTAAGCGAAATATTTAAAAGCTCCTTAACTCTATCTCTTTGCCAAGAGAACATTGAATAAATCAAATTTGCCGACCCTGTGTCTAAATTTAACATACCTTTTACAAAGGAAAGAGCCATTTCGCGTGACTTAATTAGCACATCTGACTTTGTCCCGTCAAGCATATCAAGCACGTAACCAAGTGAACCACCTGATAAAACAGCAATCTTCTCAATTGCATCCTTCGATAAAGATGTGTCAACATAATTATCGATGTAATTTAAAATGTCTCTTTTGGAAAGAGGCCTTGTTCTTAAAATTTGTGCACGAGAGCGAATTGTCTCAAGTAGCATGCTTGCATCTGTGCAAAGAATAAAGAACACAACATTTTTTGGTGGTTCTTCAAGAGAAAGAAGAAGTGCATTTTGCGCCTGTATAGTCATTTTTTGAGCATCGTTTAAAATGAAAACTTGATAATCACACTCTGTTGCGCTTTTAAAAATCGCCTCTTTGATTTTTCTAACCTCGTCAACCTTAAATGCATCAAAAAAGCGAACATCAACGCAGTTGTCATTTAAAATCTTATGACACGTGTTGCATTTTTTACAGGGGAGAGTGTCGGTATTTTGACACATAATAGCAGCTGAAGCAAGCCTTGCGATGGTATGCTTTCCAGAGCCATATGGTCCTTCAATAATATAAGCATGGGAAAACTCGCGCTTGGCAATTGAAAGGCCAAGGGTGCTTTTGATATCTTCGTTTCCAATTAGTCCGTCAAAAACCCTCATACAAATCTCCCATTAAACAATTTAACACAATAATTATACCAAAGAAAACGTCATATGTCAAACAAAAAACGCACCTATCTTTAAATTTGAGAAAATATTTATATATTTTCACCAAAAATTTCCTTGACTTGGGTCAAAAAAAGAAAAAAATGACAAAATTTAAAAAAACACTTGTATAATTTAGAAAAATAGTATAAAATATGTAAATGGTAGGAAATACTACAAAATAAAATAAAAATTCGGAGGAATTTAAAATGTCAGTTAAAGTTGCAATTAACGGCTTTGGCCGTATCGGACGCCTTGCATTCAGACAAATGTTCGGCGCAGAGGGTTACGAAATCGTAGCTATCAACGATCTTACAAGCCCAAAGATGCTTGCTCATCTTCTTAAGTATGACACAGCACAAGGTAAGTACGCTTACGCAGATACTGTTTCAAACACAGAGGACAGCATCACAGTAAACGGCAAGACAATCAAAATTTACGCTGAGAAGGACGCTGCTAACTGCCCATGGGGTGAGCTTGGTGTTGACGTAGTTCTTGAGTGCACAGGCTTCTACTGCTCAAAGGATAAGTCAATGGCTCATATCAATGCTGGTGCAAAGAAGGTAGTTATTTCAGCTCCAGCTGGAAACGACCTTAAGACAATCGTTTATGGCGTTAACGAAAATACACTTGACAAGGACGACGTTATCATTTCCGCTGCTTCTTGTACAACAAACTGCTTAGCTCCAATGGCTAAGGCTCTCAACGACA
>JAZOCP010000169.1:0-1847 GCA_045596585.1 Eubacteriales bacterium | reverse complement strand
AGATTTAAAACATAGTCCTGTCCGTCCTTATGCTTATAGTTAATTCTTACAGCGCGTGCCTTAATTGTAATTCCACGCTCCTTTTCAAGGTCCATGTTATCAAGAAGCTGCTCTTCCATTTCTCTTTTTGTAACTGCGTTTGAATATTCAAGAATTCTATCAGCAAGAGTGCTCTTTCCATGGTCGATATGAGCGATTATTGAAAAGTTTCTTATATTTTTCTGTTTATCGGTCATTTTAAAAATCCTTTCGGAAAAATTCACTTTATTTTATCATATTATACTTAAATGTGCAAGTGTATTTTAATAAAAAAAGGCGTTTAAAACGCCTTTTTTCTTATTCTACAACTATCTCTTCTTGAGTTTCTTCTTCGGTGGGGGCTTGTGCCTCTGTATCTACTCCCTTAATTCGCTTTAATTCTTTATAAAAAGCTGCACATGTAGATTGTATATATGGAGTTAGCCAAAGGTGGCCTATACCACACGTTAAGTTTGCAAGGAATGACCATCCTATAAATGACAATGAAAGCCACACTGATTTCAATTGGTATCCTCTTAAAAGTTTCTGCATATGAGCTCTTGCTTCAAAGGCACGCATCTGTGGATTTTCTGCTAATACGAAATTCAAAATTGAAATTCTCATTGTATAAATTGTAAGTATGAACACATACATAACAAAAGCTACTATCGTTAAAATAATAAGAATAATTGTATAAGTCGTTGCAAGCATCAATGATACCATTCCAAATGCTATGCAGCTTACAATAAAGTTATAATACAAATTAATACCAAAGTTTCTTGCAAAGTTATTTTTAAATCCGTAAAATAGGTCACTAATTTGTGGTTTTTCATTGTTTTGCAATTTCAAATAATAGTTTGCACTACCAACCATAAGTGGACCCGCAACGATAGCTCCCACAATTAGCCCTATATTTGAAACTGTTGAAATTGCTGATACGATTAGGCTTGCAAGCAACGCAAACATCCATGTTGATGAAAACAGTGAGTTGCCAAGAGCTTGACGGCCTTTTCTTCTTAATTCTTTACAGCTTGACATAAAAACTCTCCTTATTTTAATAAATTTGATAATTTATTATAACATATGCGTAATAAATTGTCAATATTTAAAAAATTCGGTTGACTTTCTTCAAATGATACTGTAAAATACCTTTGAGGTGATTTTTATGAAGATTAAAGGCGCTATTTTCGATATGGATGGCACTCTACTTGACTCAATGAAATACTGGAACACAGTTGGTATAGATTATCTTACGCGTAAGGGCATAAAGTATAATAATGACAAGGAAAACCAAATTTTAAATGTTGGAATTCGCAAATTTACTGAATATTGCAACGAAACATATGGACTAAATGAAACCTACGAAAAGGTTTTACAGGAAATGCATGATATCATTTCAGAAAAATATAACACCGTTGTTTCCCTAAAGCCAGGCGCTTTAGAAATGCTCAAAAAATTCAAAGCAAATGGTGTTAAAATGTGCATTGCAACCGCAACTGAGCAAAAGGAAGCTATGAGTGTTTTAAAAAGGCTTGGTGTTTTAGATTATTTTAGTGAGATATTTACAACAACCATTGTTGGTGCTGATAAAAACAGTCCCTTGATTTACGAGGTTGCACTTGAGCACTTAGGCACAAAGAAAGAGGAAACTTACATTTTTGAGGATGCTTACTATGCTATAAACACAGCACATAATAACGGTTTTTTAGTTGTAGGAATTGAAGATGAAAATACAGTTGTTCCAACTACTGAAATTGCACCTCTTTGTGATCACTTCCTTTATGAAAAAGACAAATATGATACATGGTTTTTAGACTAAAAATAGCCAC
>JAZOCP010000168.1:0-6776 GCA_045596585.1 Eubacteriales bacterium | reverse complement strand
CGGTGAGCCTGGTACACAGCTTACAATGAGAACCTTCCATACTGGTGGTGTCGCTGGTGCGAACATTACTCAAGGTCTTCCAAGAGTTGAAGAGCTCTTTGAAGCGAGAAGACCAAAGAATCCTGCAATCGCTTCTGAGGCTACAGGTGAGGTTAAGATTACACTTGAGGGTAAGATTAACAAGATCCATGTAACAGACGAAGAAACAGGAGTTGAATATAATTACGATGTTCCTTTCAAGACAACAATGATAGTTCACGATGGTGATAGAGTTGTTAAAGGTCAAGCTCTTACTGAGGGCTCAATGGCTCCTCTTGATATTCTCAAAATCAATGGAATTGAAGAGGTTTACGACTATATCGTTCGCGAGGTTCAAAAGGTTTACCGTTCACAAAACGTTGAGGTTGATGATAAGCACATTGAGGTTATCACACGTCAAATGACAAGAAAGGTAAGAATTATTGATTCTGGAGATACAGAATTGATTGAAGGCGTAGTAGTTGATATTACTGAATTACAAGAAGAAAATGAAAAGGTACAAGCAAAGATTGATGCTGGAGATATTTCACTTCGTCTTGCTACCTATACACCAATTCTTCTTGGTATTACTAAGGCGGCTTCTTCAACAGAATCCTTTCTATCAGCGGCTTCCTTCCAAGAGACAACAAAGGCGCTTACAGATGCGGCTATTCGTGGTAAGGTTGACCATCTACTCGGTCTTAAAGAGAATGTTATTATTGGTAAGCTAATTCCTGCTGGAACAGGTCTTGCTGAGTATAACAGTATCGGTATTAAAAAGGCTGAAAAGAAAACAGAGGAAGCATCAGTTTATGCTGCTGAATAATTAATAAAAGCGCGGTGCATTGCATCGCGCTTTTTTAGACCAATATAAAGCTTTTATATAAATTATAAATAAAAACCCTTGGCATAAAAATTTGTTGTAAATATTGGTTATATTTTGGTTAAAAACAAAAAGCAGTTGAATAATCAACTGCTTTTTAAATTATTAGGCATTGTATGCTGTTATCATCCAAGCATGACGTCTTTGTAGCCACTCTCTTAAGTAATTAATAGCATGATTATGGCTGATTTCAATATGGCCACCACAAGCGTTGTCAACGTCGCTGATGATGTTGTAAATTTGCCAGTTTCTCATGCGGGCAGCAGTATAATCAGGATTTTTATCATGCTTATCTATAGCATTTTGATATACTTCCTTTTTGCTTATAATTATATCCTCGTAGAGAAGGGTGAATTCCATATTATAATCTTTAAGAGTTTTAGAAAGTAACTCTACAAACTCTGGTGAATATTCATATAACTGCTTGAAATAACCGTTTCCACAGCCACCCCATTGAGAGTTAGCCCAGTAACCAGTTGTGCTTGCCCAAATGCCCTCAGGGTCGTTTTCATCATAAGGAATACCCTCGCTCTTTTCAGCATAGCTTGCAGTCTTGTTATGGTAACCATCAGCTGTTGAGTCGTGAGTGCCTCCTAAGCCAACCTCAATGTTACCAAGACCATAGTCAAAGTCCCAAACAGGGCCACCATGCAATTTTCCATCTTCATAATAGAATCTTGTTGAGTCGTAGCAATAGTCAAGCGCTTTTAGATATTCGTGAAGTAAGTAGTATTTAGCCATTGATTCAACATCAACGTGCTTTTGAATTGTTTCCCAATCGCCAGAGTAAACTGCAAAGTTTACTTGCCAGAAGGTTGAGTTGAGCTTGGAGAAAGCCTCTGCACTCATCTTGTCAGTATCTTCAACAATCAACTTTAGATTTTGGAAAGGAGCGAACATATTGTCAGTTGTAAGCTTGTAATGTTCGTTATCCTTTGCGTGGTTGGTGGTAATTTCAAGTAAGAAATCATTTTCCTCGTCAATATCAACTCTGTTTTCGCCAACATCAACAGGAGTAGTAAGCATATAAAGACCATCGCACTCGCCATTTAAATAAACCTCAACCATAGTATATTTCGAGGTGTAATCTAAGCCAAGTGATTGCGCAAGGTCAATTGCTACAGCATTTCTTAAAAGTGTTTGGTCAAAGAGATTTGCCATTAGACAATATTTTTTGCCTGCACCTAAGCCAAAGAGGTCAACCTTTGAGCTAAATTTAATATTGTAGGGATTTTTAACCTTGTTTGCAGTTGAGTTACCTCTGATTTTGATTTGACCATTACGCTCAATAGCTTCTACCTGATAATTGCCATTTTCATCAATGTATGCAACATAGAAACGAGCATCCTTATATTCACTTGAAGAAATAAAACTATCTTGTTCAATGAAAACAACAGGAATGTCCTTGACATTGTACTTTATGTTTGAAAGAATGTTGCTAAGGAGCTGAGTATTATAATCAACAGCCTCTTGAGTCATATTCATATCTTTGTTATCAAGAATTGGTTTAAGCATAGCAACGGTATCAGGAGCATAATAAGATTCATAATACTTTGAAACCTTTGCTAAAAGAGCATGGAATAATGAATAATCAACCTCTCGGCTTTCAAATGTTCCACAAACACTACAAGAGCTATATTCAATACCCTTGCTTGATGCCACAGTGTACCATGAGTGAGTATGAGGAGTGAGCTCAAGTGTTGTGTATTTTTTGGTTCCACAAACAGTACAAACCTCAATTCTTTGTCCATTAACGGTACAAGTTGAGGCAATTTCCATTTCGTGTACATAATTACAGCTTGTTTTTGGAGTAACTCTGTTTTCGACAAGCTTACCACAGTTCTTGCAATATACAAGCTCTAAGCCATTTGTTCTGCAACCAGGTTGGCTTACAACTATAGATGTACATACATGAGTGCTACATTTTAAATCTGAGTGAGGAGTGTAGCTTTCAAGATATGTTTCTCTACAAACATCACAATTTCCAAGCACATAACCAGGAGTTGTATCAGTAGGTAAAACAGTTGTAAAATGTGATGTATGACCAGTGGATTTTTGAGATACTATTTTAACCTCTTGCTTACATGTCACGCACCTTACAATTGAATATTCATCTGTGGTACATGAAAGAGCAGATTTTTTAATAATTGGTCCAGAGTGACCAAGCTCCTGAACGAAAGCTAAACGGTTACAAATTACGCATTTGTTATAGCCATATTGGTCACATGTTGGTTTTGTATCAAGATAACCATAACGATGGTCAACACATTGATATTCTGATGTGAGAATAAAAGTTCTTACATTAGCGGGACGAACAAGCTTGTCATTCTTGCAATAAACAATAAGATCAGAACTGGTATTTTTAAAAGCATCAACGCCTACAGATGAAACACCAGAGCCTATAACAATCCATTTAACCTGAGAACATTCTTTAAATGTGTCAACGTTTATTGTGGTAACGCTATCGGGAATATAAAAGCTTGTAATAACAGAGCTTGTAAAAGCACCAACACCAATAGATGTAATTGTTTCTGGAACTATAACTGTTTGAAGCTTTTTATTATTAGCAAAGGCTGTGTTACCAATCTCCTTTACAGAAGAAGGAACAGTGTAAGTATCACCAGATTTGTTTACTGGATAATAAACAAGAGTTTGCTTGTTCTTAGAGAATAAAACACCATCAATAGATGTATATGCCTTGTTATCGCTATTAGCAGTAACCTCTTTAAGAGAAATACAACCAGTAAATAAAGGTAAAACATTGCTATCGATATTTGGAATAACAAAGCCAGTTATTCTGTCACAGTTGTTAAATGCTGTTAAATCAACAGAGTGATTTGCAGTATCAATTACACTTAAATCGTATGTACCAGATAAAGAATCGCAGTTGTCAAATGCATTCTTTCCAATATCTTCAACGCTTGAAAGGTCAATCTTTAATAAAGATCTGCAATCATAGAAGCATTTTTCACCAAAAATAGTAATATTTTCTGTATTGATCTCAATAAGAGCGAGGCACTTATCAAAAGTGGAAGTGTTAAGAGTTGTAAGTGTTGTTGGTAAAGTAACTTTGTTTAAGCCAACACAGTTTTGAAAGGCGTTTGCGCCGATATAGTTAACACCCTCAGGGATTATAAGCTCATCGCAAATATATGTTCCTAAGAAAGCACTACTACCAATAGAAGTTAAAGTGCTTGGAAGAGTAAGCTTACCAAAAACCTTTTTGATGTTTTTGAAGGCACTATCACCAATTCCAACGACAGTATAAGATACCAATTCACCATTTTTCTCAATTTCAAGAGTTTCGGGTATAGCAAAACTAACGGTTTTATCTAAATTATTATTGATAGTTACTCCTGTAATTGTTGCGGTCATATCAGTATCATTTGAGCTATACTTCCATGTGATATCACCATCACTTACTGGTGAAGCGAAGGCTGTAATCGCAAAAGCTGTCACAAGTAGAATAAGTGAAAATATTAAAGCTAAGGTAAATTTACTATAAAAACGCTTCATAAAATGCTCCTTTTAGGTAATTTTGCACATAATTATTTTATCATAATATTAGTAATATGTCAATATTTAATAATAAATAAATGCGCAAAAATAAATATTATATCAAAAAAAATAAATACCTTGAAAAAGTTATTGTGTTGTGCTATACTAGACTATATTATTTGAGGAGGTTGTGGTTATGTCACTTTATATTCCAAAAGGCTATAAATCATTGCTTGATATAAGACAAACACAGTTAGCAATAAAAAAAGTAAAGGACTTTTTTGAAAGAGATTTAGCAATAGGTTTAAATTTAACTCGTGTATCAGCGCCAATGTTCGTTTCAAAGGATAGTGGACTTAACGACAACTTGAATGGATTTGAAAGACCTGTTAGCTTTGACACAGTAGATGGTACAGGACTTGAGATTGTTCATTCTCTTGCAAAATGGAAAAGAGTTGCCTTAAAGGATTATGGCTTTAAGGTTGGTGAGGGATTATACACAGATATGGTGGCTATTCGCAGAGACGAAGAGCCTGATAATATTCATTCAATGTATTTTGACCAATGGGACTGGGAAAAAATCATCACAAAGGAAATGCGTACAGAAAGAACACTTAAAAAGACAGTAAAAATCATTTACGACACATTAAAGCATACAGAAAACTATATTATTTACGAATATGATTTTATAGAAAAAATGTTACCTGATGATATCTTTTTCATCACTTCGCAGGAGCTTGAGGATATGTATCCAACCTTGACACCAAAGGAGAGAGAAAAAGCAATTGCTAAAGAGCATGGTGCTGTATTCATTATGCAAATCGGTGGTAAGCTGAAATCTGGTCAAAGCCACGATGGACGTGCACCTGACTATGATGATTGGACTTTAAACGGCGACATAATCGTATATTATCCAGTGCTTGATATAGCTCTTGAGCTTTCGTCAATGGGTATAAGAGTAGATGAAGAGGCTCTAAAAAAGCAGCTCGAGGAAAGAAACTGCACAGAGCGCAAAGAGCTTGATTATCATAAAGCACTTTTAAATGGCGAATTACCATACACAATAGGTGGTGGTATTGGTCAATCAAGAATGTGTATGTACTTCTTGAGAAAAGCTCATATTGGTGAGGTTCAATCTTCTTATTGGGGAGAGAAAGACACGAGGGCGTGTCTTGAAAACGGGGTTTACTTACTCTAAATGAAATACATATGGATACCTCTTATTCTTTTTTATGGACTTTGCAAAGGAATAAGAGAAGCACTTAAGAAAAAGGCAATGGAAAAGTGTAGTGTAATGGAGGTTTTATTCTTCTATACATTTTTTGCCTTTTTACTTACAATTCCTTTTTCAATAGGTCATGATATATTTGGTATTGGAATAAGGTATCATTTAGTAATTTTACTAAAAGCATTTGTCATATTTATTGGTTGGATATGCGCTATGAACGCGATGAAAAGGCTCCCTTTGAGTATTTATTGCGTTATGGATATGAGCAGAATGCTATTTAGCATTGTTCTTAGCATAATTTTCCTTGGTGAAACGCTTGGATTGCTCCAAGGAATAGGCATGGTCTTCGTACTTGTTGGTGTTACAATAGTAAATTTAAGGAAAGACAAAAAAACAGGCGAAAATACGACTTATAAGGCAATACCTCTTGTTGTTGTATCGTGTCTATTAAATGCGTTTTCAGCAATAATAGATAAATATACGCTTTCGCAAAGCACAGGAAAATGGTTTTTCGGTGATGAGCTTTTAAATGATGCGCAGATGCAATTTTGGTATATGCTGTATCTTTGCTCATTCTATGGTATATACATACTGGCAAGGTTTGTTTTCAAAAAAGAAAAAATAAATGTAAAAAGATGCATAACTTGTCCTTGGATTTATCTTTTAAGTGTGCTTTTCATGTTAGCTGATAAGGCAATGTTTATTGCAAACAGCAATCCAAACAGCAAGGTTGTTACTTTAACCGTTTTGCAACAGGTGTCAGTAATTGTTTCAATTTTGCTTGGAAGAATAATCTATAAGGAAAAACATATTGTGTACCGAATATTATGCGCAATATTGATTGCTACAGGTATTGTTTTTTCTGTAATTTAGTACTTGACAAACAAGAATATTTGTTGTATAATATGTGCGTTGCGAAAACAACGCACATAATATGCGGGTGTGGCGGAATTGGCAGACGCGCTAGACTTAGGATCTAGTGTCTCCGACATGCAGGTTCGACCCCTGTCACCCGCACCAAAACGGCAAGCGAAATGCTTACCGTTTTGGGGCGGGGGACAGGGGTCGAACCTGCATGTCGCAGACACTAGATCCTAAGTCTAGCGCGTCTGCCAATTCCGCCACACCCGCATATTATGTGCGTTGTTT
>JAZOCP010000167.1:0-5302 GCA_045596585.1 Eubacteriales bacterium | reverse complement strand
TGGCGATATTTTAGAAATGAAAAAGCAACATCCGTGCGGCGAAAAAAGCTTCAAGGTTTTACGCATTGGTGCGGATTTAAAAATTGAATGTGTTGGCTGTAAAAGAACTCTTACTCTTGATAGATTAAAGGTTGAAAAAATGATTAAAAAAATACACACAGGGGTGGAAAGCAATGTTGAGAAATGATTCCTGTGAGATATCAAATCCGTACACTCCTAAGGACATTTTGAAAAAAATTCGCTCTTTTGCGTTTGATCATAAATATATGGTTTTTGCATTTTTTGCACCTATGCTTATTATCTCATTGTGTTTTATTTGCGTGGGAATGCTTTTTAAAAACGGGACAAGTATTTTAATTTTAGATGCAAACGCGCAGTATGTTCGTTTTTTTGAACAGCTATGGTCTATTTTGCGTGGAAAGGAATCATTTTTTTACACGTTCCAACGCGCCTTGGGTGGTGAATTTTTTGGGTATTACACCTATTATTTAGCCTCACCCTTTTCTCTTTTAATTGTATTTTTCCCTAAAAATATGATAGTTGAAGCAATGACCTTAATTGCAATTTTAAAAACTGGCTTTTCTGGTCTTGCCTTTTCATTTTTACTCTATAAAACCAGACCTGTAAACTCTATTGGCTTTGGTATGTTTTCAGTTATGTATGCACTCTGTGCATATGCTGTTGCTTATCAATCCAATTATATGTGGATGGATGCGCTTATTTGGCTTCCTCTTATCACTCTTGGCATTGAGTCAATGGTTAATGAAAACAAATTCAAGCTCTATATTATTTCATTGGCAATTGCAATTTGGAGCAACTATTATATCGGTTATATGCTTTGCATATTTACTCTTCTTTATTTCATATTTTTCCTTGCTTTTCACTCAAAGAGTGAAAGAAATATAAGAGGCGAGACATATCACACAATAAAAAGCATAATAAGATTTGTTGTTTATACCATTGTTGCACTTTTAATGGCTGGTGGAGTGCTTGTTTGCACCATTTATTCACTTAGCTTTGGAAAAATAGGGTTATTTGACCCCTCGGTGCTGAAGCCCGAATTTTATGCTAAGCCACACGAAATTATATCGAAATTATTTATTGGAACATTTGGTTCATTTAGGTCATACCCTGAGGGTCTTCCCCATCTTTATGCGGGAACGCTTATGGTTGTTTTATTACCTGCCTTTTTCATTTCTAAAAAAATAAGAGTGCGTGAAAAAATTGGTTTTGGTATTTTATTTGGCTTGTTTTTTACAAGTCTTTCTATTAGCACCCTTGAGCTTTTTTGGCATGGTCTTAGCAAGCCAATTTGGCTTAGCTTTAGATATAGCTTTATCTTTTCCTTTGTTATGCTACTTATGGCATACAGAGCCTATGAGGAAATTTTCAAGTTCAAATTCAAATATTTCATAATCACATCTGGAGTAATTGCCTCCTTACTAATTGCTTTAATTTTTACTGTCCACCCAACTCAATATGTAAAGGGCGAGGCAACAAAAATTAATCTTGGAACCTTTACTGCTTGGATTACTGCTCTATTTTTAATTGCTTTTTTAGTAATCTTCTTTTTTATAAAAAAGAAACCACACAAAACACGTATGCTTTCACTTATTTTATGTGGTGTGGTTTGCACAGAGGCGCTTGTATCTGCTATTCTTTGCTACAAGGATCAATTTACCGACTCAGGTTGGACAAGCCGCTCAACATACTATAATATTCAAAGTAATGCTGATATTGTTAGTAGCTTTTTCAAAAAGCACGATAAAGGCTTTTACAGGGCTGAGTCATATAGCTATGATGAAACGAATGACCCCCTCATCTTTAACACTCGAGGCGTTTCTGAGTTTGTTTCAACATTTAATGCAAAATCCAAGGATTTCCTTTATTGCTTAGGCTTTAATGCTGGCACACAAAGTAGCCTTTACAGATATAACGACAGCATAAAGGATATGGAGCAGCACCAGAGCAATAATATTTGGCTACCTTCTCGTTTCTTAAATGATAGTCTTCTCGGCATTAAATACATTTATTTAAAGAGTGACGAGAGTTTACCAGAGGGACTTGATGAATATTATCAAAAAATTGCAGAGCTTGAGAATGGTTATGTTATTTATGAAAACAAATATGCTCTATCTATTGCTTACGCTGTAAATGATAGACTGAGGGATGTTACAATTGAGTCAGCAATTAACCATTATGGCAAGACTGAATTAAAGGAATTACATTACAACCGTAATTTATTCAATAAGTATCTTACTGAAAATATGATAGAGTCACCAGATGATTTTAAATATATAAGCCATAAAAAGGTTGAGGGCGCTATTTCTGAATTAAAGGGTGGCGAATTAAAAATCTCCAGTTTTTCTGACACTTATTTTAAAGGCACTCTTTTAGCAAAGGAAAATCAGTTTGTTTTTACAACTATTCCTTATGATAAAATGTGGCAGGTTTATGTAGATGGTGAGCGCGTAGATACATTTACATGTGTTGACGCTATGCTTGCATTTGATGTTAGCGAGGGTGAGCACGAGATTGAAATTAAATATGTGCCTATGCAGTGGTACTATGGAATTGGTATTTCGCTAATAGGCATAGTAATATTTTTAACATTTTGCTTTTTTGAGGCAAAAAGAAAGTACAAGAGGGACGAAGAATTATGATATACCATGTAAACGGAATTCTTGAATATTGTGAGCCTGGATTTTGTGTAATTGACTGCTCTGGTCTTGGCTACAAGCTGACAATTAGCGATAATACCTATCAAGGTGTTGTTGGTCATGTTGGCAAAAACGAAAAGCTGCTAACCTATCTAAAGGTTAGCGAGGACGGAGTTGAGCTTTTTGGATTTAAAACAAATGACGAGCTTGAGGCTTTCAAGCTACTTATAACCGTTTCTGGTGTTGGACCTAAGGCTGCAATGGCTATTCTTTCCTTGTTAACCCCTGACCGTTTATCAATGGCAATTTCAAGCGAGGACACAAAGGCTATTGCAAAAGCAAGTGGTATCGGTCCAAAAACCGCGGCAAGAGTTATTTTAGAGTTAAAGGACAGAATTCTTAAAATGCCATTTACTGTTGCAAGTGAGGAAGCAAGTGTGGTTGCAAGTGTTAATGTATCAAAAAGCTCTAATCTATCAGAGGCGCTTGAAGCACTTGTTGTGCTTGGTTATGGTAGGTCTGATGCACAAAGGGCACTTGCGGGAATTGACCCTAAATTAGATGTTGCAAAGATTATTCCATTAGCGCTTGCTAAACTTATGAGATAAGGAGGCTTGAGTTATGATTGAAGAAACAGAATTTGACTTTGAAAACCGAATAGTTTCAACTGAAATGACCGGCGAGGACACAGAGGTTGAGGTAAGCTTACGACCCAAGGTTTTTGATGATTATATTGGACAAGAAAAGGTTAAGGAAATGCTCAAGGTTTATATTGATGCTGCAAAAGGCAGAGGCGACTCACTTGATCATGTTCTTCTTTATGGCCCTCCTGGTCTTGGTAAAACAACACTTTCTGGGATCATAGCAAACGAAATGGGTGTTAACTTTAGAGTTACCTCAGGTCCTGCTATCGAAAAGCAAGGTGATTTGGCGGCTATTTTAACCAACCTTGCCCCTGGTGATGTATTATTTATAGATGAAATTCACCGTCTTTCACGTTCAATTGAGGAAATACTCTACCCAGCAATGGAGGACTATGTGCTTGATATTATTATCGGTAAAGGTCCTGCTGCACGAAGCATAAGAGTTCCTCTTCCTAAATTTACATTGGTTGGTGCTACAACTCGTGCAGGACAGCTAACAACTCCACTTCGCGATAGATTTGGTGTTTTACTACGTCTTGAATTATACAATGCAGACGAGCTTGCTACCATTATTAAGCGTAGTGCTTCTCTTTTAGAGGTTGAAATAGATGATGCTGGTGCACATGAAATTGCATCAAGATCAAGAGGTACACCTCGTATTGCTAACCGTTTGCTCAAGCGTGTGCGTGACTATGCACAGGTAAAGGGCGATGGCAAAATCACACTCGAAATTGCTAAAACAGCACTCAAGGCGCTTGAGATTGATGACCTTGGTCTTGACAACATTGACAGAAAGCTACTTGAAACAATTATTAAATTCTATGGTGGTGGTCCTGTTGGTCTTGAGACCTTGGCAGCTACAATTGGCGAGGAAGCAATCACCATCGAGGATGTATATGAGCCATATCTTATGCAAATAGGATTTTTAAGCCGTACTCCTAAGGGTAGATGCGTTACAAGACTTGCATACGAGCACCTTGATATTCCTTTTGGTCAAGGCGGAGCTATGCAACTAAAAATTGATGGTTAAACATAAAAAAACAGACACAGGGTGCCCTGTGTCTGCTTTTTTATTAATATACACCATAAACTCTAATGCCCTCTGAAAGGCTAGTTCTAAGTCCCGAAATATTCGAGTTGATGTTATGTGTGTTGCTCTTAATACCACGAAGCTGTGATAGTTGTGAAGCTGCCAATGTATTAGAAATTGCCATTTGAGCATTCATTGTATTCATTTGAGATCTCATTTGGTCTCTTGAAATTTCAAGTTCTCTTGAAATTCTTGCGCTCATTGTGTTAATAGCGCCAGATACACGAGTAGAAATTGTATTAGCCGCTTCCTTAATCCTGTAGTTAACCTCTTCCATCTTTTGAAGAAGCTGATAATTTCTCTTTTCTTGATCAAGAATCACCACTGCTTGTCTTAGATTGTCTGCTCTGCCTGCTTCATAAAGGAAAATGATATATTCAATATACTCATAATCGCAAACGTGAAGAATTGTTGGTACACTATAAAATTCATCTTCAAGTGCTTTAATGCGCATTTCACACGCTTCAATTTCTTGTCTTGCTTTTTCAATTGCTGCGTTTAGAGATTGAATGTTAACCTCTCTTGTAGATTTGTCACGCTTGAATTTTCGTGCTACTCTATACTTTTTCGTAAAAAACACAACGATAAAAATACAAACGATCAAAACCACAGCCGAAATTAAGAATATTACTGATGTTATTACTATTGATGTAATTACAACAGCTGCACCGCCAAATATTCCTCCAACCTCGCCACTTGAAGCGCCAATAGCACCTAATATCATAGGAAATACACCAATTATAGATGTAATAAATGTTGCAATTATAGATATGATAATGAATACTCGTGCAACTGCGCGAAGTGTGTCAAAAAAATCTGTCTTTTTGCCATAATAGCGCCATGGATTCGAATAAAAGTCTATTCTGTCCTTATGCTCTTCGATTTCCTTTTCTTTTTCATCAATTCTT
>JAZOCP010000166.1:0-26185 GCA_045596585.1 Eubacteriales bacterium | reverse complement strand
CACGGGCGATATAATACTTGTTGAAGAGGTTTCCATTTTAGAAAACGATAATTTTGAAACAGTACATGACAAGCTAATATTAGCAGGTAGCAAGGGACTTTTAAAGGCGATAGACCTATTTAAGGAAGGCAAAGCAACCTTCACCCCACAGGGCGAGGTGTTTACTTATGCTGAAAAGATAACAAAGGCTGATTGCTTAATTGATTTTTCAAAAACAGTAAAAGAGGTTCATAACCAAATAAGAGGACTCAGTCCAATACCAGTTGCATTTACGAAAATGCCCGATTCGAAAATTCTAAAGGTCATAAAATCACACACGTCCCCCATTGCTTTTAAAGGACAAGTGGGTGAGGTCGTTTCGCTTGAGGGCGCAATTTATGTTATGTGCAAGGATGGTGCAATAGCTCTTGACGAGGTTGTTCCCGAGGGTAAGGGCAAGATGAGTGCATCAGCATTTATAAACGGAAGAAAGCTTTCAGTAGGCGACATTTTAGGATAATTAAAGAAAGGAGCAAAGGAGATGTTCAACCCAAGAGAAGCAGCGTTAAATTCACTTGTTAAATGGGAAGTGAATGGAGCTT
This sequence comes from Eubacteriales bacterium, assembly GCA_045596585.1. GTDB lineage: Bacteria > Bacillota > Clostridia > Oscillospirales > CAG-272 > RGIG2000. The sequence continues at coordinate 25,604 of JAZOCP010000166.1, read as the reverse complement.
ATTCAAATATTGAATTAAATACTGCTATCTCACGTGCAAATGCACAACAAATTGATATTTCCTTATACACGCTTCTATTCTTAGGCGTAATTGAAAAAAAGCTACTACTTGATTCAATAATTAAAAAATATTCAAAGGTGAAGCTTGAAGAAATTGATACTGAGGTTAAAAATATTCTTCGCTTAGGTATTTATCAGCTTATTTTTACAGATAAAATTCCTGAATATAGTGCAGTTGACGAAAGCGTTAACCTTGCACCTAAAAAGGCAAAGGGCTATGTAAATGCCATTCTCCGTAGCTTTCTAAGAGATGGCAAGGCTTATGACCTGCCAAAAGAAAAATTTGAAAGAATATCACTTGAATATTCAATTCCAATGGAGCTAATAGAGGTCTTTAAAGACTCCTATGGTGAGAAAATAACAGAGGAAATTTGCACACTCCCCCCACAAAAATCCCCTCTTTGCTTGCGTGTTAACACATTAAGGACAAGCCAAGATGAGCTAATCCTTAAAATTAAGGAAATGGGTGGCGAGGCGGAAAAATCGCAAATTGCAAAGGATATAATTAAAACTAATCTTCCAATTTCAAGGCTTGAGGGCTTAATTGAGGCTGGAGAGGCCTTTGTACAAGATGAGTCCTCACGTATAGCAAGTATAGTCATTGGTGCTATGCCAAATGAAATAGTAGCAGATGTTTGCGCTTGCCCAGGTGGCAAAAGCTTTAGTGTTGCTATTGATATGCAAAACAAGGGTGAGCTACATTCATCCGACCTGCATAAAAGTAAGCTCTCACTTGTAGAAAAGGGAGCTAAAAGGCTCGGCATAGATATTATTTCTACAAGGGTACAAAACGCAAAGGAATATCAAGAGGAAAGCAAAGAAAAATATGATAGAGTTTTATGTGATGTACCTTGCTCTGGACTTGGCGTGATTTTCAAAAAGCCAGACATAAAATATAAATCAACAGAAGCGTATCTTAATTTACCCGCAGTTCAGTATGACATTTTGACAACCTCGTCAAAATATCTTAAAAAGGGTGGAATCTTGGTTTATTCCACTTGTACGCTCAACAAAGCGGAAAATGAAAACATCATAGAAAAATTCCTACTTGAAAATGACGACTTTGAAGCGTTTGACTTTGAGTTAGGTGATATAAAATCAACAAAAGGAGGCTATACCTTCTTTCCACACATTACCAAAACAGATGGTTTTTTCGTGGCGAGAATAAGAAAAAAAGATGACGAATAGCCTTCAAAAAATTGATATTTTATCGCTCTCTTATGAGGAGCTTGAAAAAGAAATTATAAGCCTTGGTGAGCCTAAATTCCGTGCAAAGCAAGTCTTTGGCTGGATAAATAAGGGCGCATGGGGTGAGGAAATGAGAAACATCCCCCTACAGCTACGCCAAAAGCTCGAGGAGCATTTTATTTACAAGCTACCAAGCGTTGAAAGAAAGCTCGTTTCTTCAATTGATGGCACAATTAAATATTTGTTTAAGCTTTATGACGGAGAGCTTATAGAGTCTGTGTTTATGAGATATGAGCACGGAAACACACTGTGTATTTCCTCACAGGTTGGTTGCCTAATGGGCTGCAAGTTTTGCGCCTCAACCTTGCTTGGAAAGACAAGAGATTTAGCTCCATCTGAAATGCTTGGACAAATAATTTCTGCCGAAAAAGATACAGGTGAGCGTATTTCCAATGTTGTTATGATGGGAATAGGTGAGCCACTTGATAACTACGATAACACAATAAAATTTTTACATCTTGTAAGCTCAGAAAATGGACTTAATATTGGGCTTCGCCATATTTCCGTTTCTACCTGTGGCTTAGTTGACAAAATTGAGAGATTGTCAGGTGAGGGCTTGCCAATTACACTCTCAATTTCTCTACACGCTTATGATAACGATGTAAGAAGCGAAATTATGCCTGTAAACAAAAAATACCCAATTGAAAAATTGCTTACAGCATGCCAAAAATATTTTGAAAAAACATCAAGACGTATCTCATTTGAGTACACCTTGATAGAGGGCAAAAACGATACAATAGAGGGTGCTTGTCGTTTGGCCGCAATTATTAAAAAGTATATACATTCGCCATGTCACGTAAACCTAATTCCATTAAACGAGGTTAAGGAAACAAAGCTTTCCACCTCTAAAAATGTGACAGGCTTTAAAAACAAGCTAATTTCACTTGGCATAAATGCAACGGTCAGACGTCGTCTTGGCTCTGACATAAATGCCTCGTGTGGACAATTAAGAAAAGGTGCAAAGGAGGAGAATAAATGATTTGTTCAGCTGATACAAATGCGGGCATGAAGCGCGAAAATAATCAGGACAATTATATGCTTCGCAAATATACTGAAAAAACAACCCTTTGCGTGGTATGTGATGGTATGGGCGGTGCCAAGGGTGGAGAAGAGGCATCAGCTATTGCAGCAAAGGAATTTGTACATACTGTTGACCAATTTATTATTCCATACCTTAGAAACAGAGACAGACAAGTAAGCACAAGCGATATAAAAAGAGCACTTGCAAGAGGTGTTGACATAGCCAATGAAAAGGTTTATCTAACTGCTAAAAGTAGTAAGGACCACAAAAATATGGGTACAACGCTCGTTGGCGCACTTATAATTGACAAGGTGCTATTTTGCATAAATGTAGGTGATAGCCGTTTATACTCATTAAAGGGTAGTACAATTAGACAAATCACAAAGGACCATTCCTTTGTTCAGCTTTTGGTTGACCAAGGAAAAATGACTAAGGAGGAGGCTGAAAGCTCCTCAAAAAAGAATATTATAACAAGAGCAGTTGGTACTGAAATTTTTGTTGAGGGTGATATTTACACTGTAAAGCTCGAGGAGGGTAGCTATTTGCTACTATGCACAGACGGCTTAACTAATATGGTAGATGAGGCGACAATTTGTGATATAGTTTCAAATGAGCGCAATGCATCACGCGTAGATCAGGTAGAGCTTGACCTCAAGGTAAGAAGACTTATTGACACAGCAAATGAAAATGGCGGATATGACAACATAACTGCACTACTTGTAAGAATTTAGGGGGGGAGGTTGCCAATATGTCAAAAGATAAATACGAGAAATATAAGCAATACGAGAATAAAATACTTGACGATAGATATATTATCGACAAGCTAATAGGTGTCGGTGGAATGGCTGTTGTGTTTAGAGCCAGAGATACCTACCTTAACAATATGACCGTGGCAATTAAAATCCTAAAGGACGATGTAGCTACTGACGAGATAGTAGTAAAGAGATTTAAAAACGAGTCAAAGGCAGAGGGCACATTAAAGCACAATAATATTGTTGCAGTCCACAATGTTTCAATAAAGGGCAGAATTAAATATATGGTAATGGAGTTCCTTTATGGCATTACTCTAAAGAGCTATATGACAGCAAAGGGAGAGCCATTAAGAACGGACGAAATTGCAAGCTACACAGCACAAATTCTTCGTGCGCTTTCTGAGGCACATCGTAATGGCATAATTCATAGAGATATCAAGCCACAAAACATTATGGTTCTTGAAAATGGACGCATAAAGGTCATGGATTTTGGTATTGCAAAGCTACCAGATGCTGAAACAATTACAGTTACAGATAAGGCAGTAGGAACTGTTTATTATATGAGTCCAGAGCAAGCAAGTGGAAAGAAAAACATAGACACAAGAAGTGATATTTATTCCCTTGGTGCTATGATGTATGAGCTTGCAACTGGACGCACACCATTCAAGGGCGAAACACCGTTACAGGTTCTATATAAGCACATACAAGAGGAGCCTGTTCCGCCAAGACAGGTAAACCCATCAATTCCTATCGGACTTGAGCAAATTATTATGTGTGCAATGAGCAAGGACCCAGCAAATCGTTTCCAAACAGCAGATGAAATGTTAAATTATATTAAGCGTTTCCAATCAGACAAAAAAATAAAATTTGATGAGCTCCCTTCAAATACTGCTATGCAGAATTTCTGGGGCAGAGTAAAAAGATTTTTTCAAAAGAAGGACAAATGATAAAAGGAACAGTTATAAAAGGAGTTGGTGGACTATATACTGTCCGTCTTGACTCGAAATATAATGATGAGGAATATGTAACTGTAAGAGGTAGAGGCTCATTTCGTTATGAAAAAACTCTGCTTTTGGCAGGAGATAGAATAGAGGTTGAGCCGACAAGCGAGGGCACATTTTTCTCAAAAAGAATTCTTGAAAGAAAAAATTCCCTTATTCGTCCACCTCTTGCTAACCTTGATTACATATTTATAGTAATTTCATCAAAAAAACCAACCCCCTCGCTTTTTATAGTTGATAAAATGATTTCAATAGCTGAGTATAATAAAATTGAGCCAGTCATTGTAATTTCAAAATCAGACCTTGATAGTGAATTTAGCGAGAAAATTTATAACATTTATAAAAATAGTGGCTTTAAAACCTTTATCACATCTTCACAGCTACAAATGGGCACTACCCCACTTTGTGAGTTCTTAAAGGAAATTACCAAGGATAATGCTCCTATTTGTGCATTCGCAGGCGCCTCGGGTGCTGGAAAAAGCACACTTATGAATGTACTTTTCCCAACCTTGAACCTTCAAACTGGAGATTTAAGTGAGAAAATAGAGAGGGGAAAAAACACTACTCGTCATACAGAGCTGTTCCCACTTAGTGAGCTTTTAGGCGAGGAATATAATGGCTATTTAGCCGACACCCCAGGCTTTTCACTTCTTGATTTTGAGCGCTTTGATTTCTTTTCTCTTGAGGATTTATTTGATACCTTTAGAGATTTTAAGGAGTGCGTGGGTGAGTGCAAATATACAAAATGCTCTCACACAAAGGAGGATGGCTGCAAGGTTATTTCACTTGTTAAAGAGGGGAAAATTGAAGCCACAAGACATCAAAGCTATTGTGAGCTTTATACAACTTTAAAAAACAAACCAAAATGGAAATAAGTGAACCCTGTGTGCGATTTTAAATAAAAAAGCACACATAGCTCCAATTTACAAAATGGCAAAAGGAGAAAAAATGTTCAAGACAGAATTGCATTGCCACTCAAAAAGCGTAAGTGAGTGTGCAAGCGTATCAAACGAGGAAATTATTCAAAAATATACCGAGGCTGGCTATAAAACCTTAGTGCTTTCTAACCATTTTAATTATGGTACACAGTGCTTTCATAAATGTGATAATGACTACCAAGCCTTTGTTACTGCTTATCTAAAGGGCTATGAGGATTTAAAAAGAGATGCTGAGGGTAAGCTAATAGTTCTGCTCGCAATGGAGCTTAGATTTAAGGAAAATTCAAACGACTATTTAGTTTTTGGAATTGACGAAAAATTCTTGCGCGAAAACGAGGGATTGTTTGATTTAAACCCAGAGAGCTTTTCTAAAATTGCAAGAGAAAACGGTCTTTTATTTATTCAAGCACACCCATTTAGAAATTCAATGAAAATAGTTCGCCCAGACCTTCTTGATGGTGTTGAGGTTTATAATGGACACAAGGGTCACGACTCAAGAAATGAAATTGCAAATCTATGGGCAGAAAAATATGGCTTAATTAAAACCTCAGGAACTGATTTTCATTACAACCACGTTCCTGCCAATGCTGGTATAAGAACCGAGTATGAAATTAAAAGCATGGAAGAGTTAATAAAAATCCTTAAAGATGGCACATACGAGCTAATAAGAGAATAAAAAAAGGCTATCGATAACTCGATAGCCTAACTAATAAAGGAGCAATTATGGCAAGCTTTACATTTGATAAACTTTGCTTTGAAACAACTACTAAAAGTCCTGTAAAATGTGAATCAATAACAAGGGCATTTAATGGTGAGGTGTCAAAATATAAATTAAAAATTGAATATGATGGAGAAGTAATGCCAGAGGAATATACAATTACGTGGTATGAGCCACTTATTGACACCCTTGCGTTTTGGTCACCGATGCATCATTTCGAGTCATATTTAAGACCAGACTGGTCTATGAACACAGCAAACAGTAAGCTAACAAGTGGTATGCCTGTATGCGTTTTAGTTAACAAGCAGGGCACAAACAAGCTAACAATTGCATTTTCCGACCCTAAAATTCCAGTATCACTTAAGGCTGGCGTAGTTGAGGAAAATTCAACTCTTAAATATGAAATAAGATTATTTACAGAAAAAACAGCTAAAATTTCAAGCTATGAGGCTGAATTTTTGCTTGATTATCGCGAGCTTCCATATTCAAAAACCATAAAGGATGTGTCAATTTGGTGGGGAGAGCACGGTTATACTCATGCCTATACACCAAGGGAAGCAAAAATGCCACTATATTCCGCGTGGTATAGCTTCCATCAAGATACAATTCCTGAAAAAATAATTAAGGAATGTAAGGTGGCAAAATCCCTTGGAATGGAGGTCTTGATAGTCGATGATGGTTGGCAAACTGATGATGGTGCGCGTGGCTATGGCTATTGTGGTGACTGGGAGGTTTGCAAAAAGAAAATTCCAAGCATGAAGGACTTTGTAAATGATGTTCACGCGCTTGGTATGAAATTTATGCTATGGTTTAGTGTTCCTTTCGTTGGTATTTATAGTAAAAACTATAAAAGATTTGAGGGAATGTATTTAAAAAGCAAGCCAAGAATGAACGCAATGGTGCTTGACCCACGTTTTCCCGAGGTGAGAGAGTTTTTAGTTAGTACATATGAGCGATTTGTTAACGATTATCAAATAGATGGATTAAAGCTTGACTTTATTGATGATTTTACTTTAAGTGAATCAAGCTCTGAAAATTATGAAAAAATGACAACCACCTCGGTTGATGAGGCTATTGAAATACTTCTTTCTGAAATTAGCCAAAGACTAAAGAGCATAAATCCTGATTTTCTAATTGAATTTAGGCAGTCCTATGTTGGACCTGCAATCAGTAAATATGGAAATATGTTTAGAGTTGGTGACTGTCCAAACGACCCACTTGTGAATCGTACTCATTCACTTAATATGCGTCTTGCACTTTTAAATAGTGCTGTACATAGCGATATGCTTATGTGGAATAAGGACGAGAAAAATGAAGCTCTTATGTATCAGCTTCTTGGAATAATGTTCACAGTTCCTCAAATTTCAGTTCGCTTCGATAATATAACAAGCGATCACAAGAAAATACTCAAGAATTTCCTTGATTTTTGGTCCTCACATAAGGAAACTATCTTAGAGGGCGAAATCCAAGTTGAGGATATGGAGGCAAACTATACAAAAGCAAGTGCAACTGGCAAAAATGAGGTTGTCGAGGTGCTTTATCAACAGGGTATTACAAGCCTACATAATTCCTTTAAAACATATATCTTCAATGCAACAGGCAAGGATGTAGTATATATTGATTCTACTCGCCAAGCCTTATATGAGGTATATAATATGTTTGGCGAAAAAATCAATAGTGGCATAGCTTCAATGGGCGTAAATAAAATAAATTTACCAAATGGTGGTATGATATCTATATATTAAAAAAGAGGGGGATTGACCCCTCTTTTTTCAAGGCTATTTGTCGCCTTTTGAGATTTTAAAGATTCGCCTAAGAAACGGAACAAGAAGCCTTGGTGATTTAAAAATAACAATTTTCATATAGTTCACCCTTCCTTTTATACTATATTATGCAAAAGGGATTGAAAGTGTTATTTAATTATATCATAAATTAAAGTCTTCTCATAAGGCTTGTTTTCTGACACGGAAAGTGCTGATAATAAAATTTCTTCACTATCTGAAAAAAGAGAAGAGTCGCTTGAATAAAGAGTAGCAATTAAATCACCATGTTTTACATAATCGCCATAGGTTTTGTTCAAAACAACACCTGCAAGCGGGTCGATTTTGTCCTCCTTGGTCTTTCTGCCTGCACCAAGCGACATTGATGCAATACCGATTTTTTCAGCATCAAGCTTATCAATATAGCCACAAAAATCAGCTTTGATTTCATACACGCACTTAGCACCTAAAAGACTGTCTGATTTGTCAATTAGCGACACGTCCCCGCCTTGAATTTTAATCCATTCCTTGAATTTTTCAAGTGCTGAGCCATTATTTATTGCCTCTTTTACAAGATTTCTTGACACTTCAATTTTAATACCCTGAGAAAGTGAAACCATATTTGCAGAAACCTCGGTGCAAAGCTCAATAAGCTTTTTTTCACCGCGCCCACTTAAAACCTCTATTGCCTCCCAAATTTCAAGACTGTTTCCAACACAAGAGCCAAGAGGTACATTCATATCGCTGATTATGCAAACAACTCGGCGTCCATACGCCTTACCTATTTCAATCATTGCACGAGCAAGCTCTTTGGCGCTTTCAGTCGTTTTCATAAAAGCACCTGTGCCAACCTTTACATCAAGCACAATAGATTTTGAGCCACTTGCAATTTTTTTTGACATAATGCTTGAGGCGATTAATGGTATAGATTCAACAGTAGCAGTAACATCACGTAGGGCATATAGCTTTTTGTCAGCTGGGGAAAGAGAAACACTTTGTCCAATAACGCAAATGCCTGTGCCCACAGCTTGCTTTAAAAACTCGTCGGCGTTCATCTCCACCTTGACACCAACTGATTCTAATTTATCAATAGTGCCGCCAGTAAAGCCAAGCCCCCTACCAGACATCTTTGCAACAACAGAGCCAAGGGATGCAGCAATTGGCGCAACTATAAGTGTTGTTTTGTCACCAATTCCACCGGTGCTATGCTTATCGACAGTGCTTGTGCCAAGCACACTCAAATCAAGCTCATTACCTGATTTTATCATAGCATCGGTCAAATAAAAGGTTTCCTCTTTCGTCATTGAATTGATACAAATAGCCATCAAAAGCGCAGATGCTTGATAGTCAGCAATATCTCCACTCATATATCCACTAACAAAAAAATCTATTTCCTCACGGTTAAGCTCAAGCCCGTGCCTCTTTTTGTCAATAATATCATAAATTCTCATAAAAACCTCACCCTGTGGTTGATTTTTTAAATTTGCTATTTCAAATTGCTTGAATTAAAGCAACTTGGTAGTAGCTCGGAAAGCGTGTAAGTCTTTATATCTTTACCATCGAAAAGGATTACCTTGAAGCCATCTTCGCAAAACTCTTGCATTACCTGTCTGCATGCGCCACAAGGAGAAGCAAAAGAGCAAATTTCATCCTTGCCACCGACAATGGCAATAGCTTTAAAATCGCGCACACCTTTAGATATTGCGCTAAAAAAAGCAACTCTTTCACCACAAACAGTTTCAGAATAAGCGCTGTTTTCAATGTTACAACCGAGGAAAACCTCACCGCTATTTGAAAGCAGAGCAGCCCCTACTCGGTACTTCGAATATGGAGCATATGCGTTTTCTCTTGCTAAAATAGCGTTATTTATCAAATCTAAGCACGCTTGCTTGTCCATTTTGTTCTCCTTAATATAATTTAGATAGTATGCTTTCTTCTGTGCCTCTAAATCCAGTTCCAAAATATTCACCAAGTGAAGAGGCAATAGCACTAAAGGAGGTAAGAGTACCAAGATTTTTTGGCACAATACCCTTTTTATAAACCAAAAGTGGTACATATTCTCGTGTGTGGTCAGTGCTTCTATCCCCAGGGTCGCAGCCATGGTCTGCGGTTATAATTAAAATATCATCATCTAAAAGCCCATCTAAAAGCTCGGGTAAATACATATCAAACTCGCTTAGCGCCTGCGCATACCCATCTATATCATTTCTGTGACCATAAATCATATCAAAGTCAACAAGATTGGTAAAGCAAAGACCAGAAAAGTCTAATTTCATAAGCTCAATTGTTTTCTTTATTCCTTCGAGATTAGAGTGAGTTTTATGTGCTCTTGTAATACCACGAGATGCAAAAATATCACTGATTTTTCCAACAGAAATAACATCAAGTCCGTTTTCCTTTAAATCATCGAGCACCGTTTTAGCGGTAGGTTCAAGTGAAAAATCGCGCCTGTTAGCTGTTCTTTTAAAGCTTGGGTATGTGCCAACAAACGGTCTTGCAATTACACGTCCAACTGCCCATTTGCCTACAAGCATTTCTCTTGCAATTTCACAATACTCATATAGCTTTTCAAGAGGTACATATTCCTCATGCGCAGCAATTTGAAAAACACTATCGGCAGAGGTGTAAACAATTAACGCACCTGTTTCTATATGCTCCTTGCCATAGTCCTTAATCACCTCAGTGCCAGAGTAGGGAAGATTACAAATAACACGTCTTTTGGTTCTTTTTTCAAACTCTTTTATTATTTCCTCTGGAAAGCCATTTTCATAGGTGGGTAGAGGATTAGAGGAAATAACCCCAGCTATTTCCCAATGGCCAACAGTTGTGTCTTTACCACGCGAAAGCTCCATGCATCTTGCAAAAACACCCGAGGGAGTGTCTGCTTTATCAATACAGTCAACACCATCAATATTGCCAAGACCTAAGGAAATTAGGTTGGGTATTTTTAGCTTTTGTGAGCTTGATACACTGCCTATAGTTGAGGCACCAGCATCACCAAAATCGGCAGCATCAGGCAAAGCACCTATGCCAAAGCTATCAAGAACTATTAAAAATGCTCTTTTCATAAATCTATTGCTACCTCAAGTGCAAGTGTTATCATATCGGTAAAGGTTTTTTGTCTTTCCTCACTTGTAGTTTCCTCACCTGTTAAAAGATGGTCGGAAATTGTACAAATGGCAAGCGCGTTTTTGCCAAGACGTGCAGCAGTCATATATAAAGCAGCCGCCTCCATTTCGACAGCTAAAACGCCCATTTTTTTCCAAGGAGAGTCCTCCCCCTTAGGTCTTTTCATATCAAGCTCGTTATAAAAGGTGTCGCTTGAAAGCAAGTTTCCAATATGGTAATTTATCCCATAAAAATCGGCTTTTTCGACACAGGTGCGCATTAAATTGTAATTTGCGATAGGCGCAAATGTGCCAGGAAGGTCATATTGTGAGGCGAAGCTTGAGTTTGTACATGCACCCATTCCAATTACAAGGTCACGTAGCTTAACGCTTTCCTGCATACCACCCGCAGAGCCGACACGAATAATATTTTCAACACCAAAAAAAGAATATAGCTCATATGAATAAATACCAATTGAGGGCATACCCATGCCACTTGCCATTACACTAACAGGCACACCCTTATATGTACCAGTATAACCCTGAATTCCGCGCACGTTGTTTACAAGCCTTGCGTTATCTAAAAATGTTTCAGCTATAAATTTTGCACGTAAAGGGTCACCTGGCATTAAAACTGTTTTCGCAAATGCGCCTTTTTCTGCATTAATATGAGGAGTTGCCATTGTTTAGTCCATCCTTTTCTACTAATTTTACTATTCTGCTTGTGCCAAGCCTTGAAGCGCCAAGTGAAATAAAGTCCTCTGCATCCTCAATCGATGCAATTCCACCAGCTGCTTTAATCTTTACATGTGGGGCAACGTATTTAGAGAAGAGAATTATATCCTCTCTTGTAGCGCCACCAGTTGAAAAGCCAGTTGATGTTTTAATAAAGTCAGCACCAGAATTGCTAACTAATTCACACATTTTTTGCTTTTCATATTCATTTAACAAGCACGTTTCAATAATAACCTTTAAAACCTTGCCTTGGCAAGATGCTTTTATGTCCTTTAAGTCGTTTAATACCTTTTCATAGTTTGCTGACTTTAAATCACCAATGTTTATAACAGTATCAATTTCGTCCGCTCCTGCCATAACCGCCTCTTGCGATTCGAAGCATTTTGTCCTGTTGGTTGAATACCCATTTGGAAAGCCTGTAACTGTGCAAATCTTAACCTTGTCTTGGCAATATTCCTTTGCCATTCTTACAAACGATGGTGGAATGCAAACTGAGGCGCAAGAGTATTTAATGCCCTCGTCACAGGTTCTTTTTATATCTTGCCATGTAGCCATTTGATTAAGATAAGTGTGGTCAACATATGAAAGAATTTTTTTAATATCCATTTTAACCTCCAAAAGGGCATCTTGTCCCTACAATATTATATTACCATATCAATAAATTAAATGCAATAATGTAGAGAAAAAACAAAATCACAAGCCTTGAATTGTCGCGAAAACTTCTCAATAAGCAAATAAAAAACAAACACGGGGTGGGCAATTTTGCCCACCCCACCGATTCTATTATTCAGGAACAATTAAACCGTAGCCACCTCTTTTACGTCTATAAACAACGCAGGTTTCAAGTGTTTCTGCATCCTTGAAAACAAAGAAATCGTGACCTAACATATTCATCTGCAAAATTGCCTCTTCAACACCCATTGGCTTAAATGGGAAGGTCTTGGTTCTTACATTTTGAACATATTCCTCTTCAATTTCACCAATGTCATCATCTATTATACTAAACGCCTCAGCCTTTACTCTTTTTTGTAGGCGTGTTTTGTTTTTTCTAATTTGTCTTTCAAGCGCCTCGGTTGCACTGTCAATTGCATTTGCAAATGTTTCAGCTGCCTCCTCAGCACGGAAAACCATACCCTGTGAGCGAATTGTAATTTCTACCATTTCAAGCCCGTTTGGCATTGAAAATGTGATGTCCATCTCAGCCTCATCGCCAAAAAACTTGTCGAACTTGGATAGCTTCTTTTCAGCGTTTTGCTTAACTTGGTCGTAAACCTTCATTTGTCGTGCGGTAAAATTCATTTTCATATGAACACCTCTTTGCTAATGGATTTCAGGGCAGAAGCAAGATACTACTGCCTCTGTTGTATTTATTATACCACAAATTATTGTGAAAATAAATAGATTTTTTAAAAAATATTCAAATTTTTTGTGTATATTGTCTAAAAAAGGGCAAAAAACTCTAAAAATCAATAAAATCAAGGCTTTGTACGACTTTTTAAAATTTGAGTTTTGCGTAAAAAATAAAATTGTGACAAATATCATAAAAAATCGCGCGTTTTCATTTGACTTTTTTATGCGTATGTGATATACTATTCTTTGTGATTAAGCTATCTTGGAGGAGTACCTATGTCTTTACTAAAGGGAAATGCAATTGTAGGTCAGTCAGGTGGACCAACCTCAGCAATAAATGCTACCTTGTCAGGCGTAATTCGTGGTTGCGCGAACAGTGCAGCTATTGAAAAGCTTTATGGCATGGTAAATGGAATAGAGGGCTTTCTTGACAATAAGATAATAGACCTTTCATATCTTTTTAATAATGACGAGGCTCTTTCTTCTCTTGAGTTAACTCCTGCCAGTGCGCTTGGCTCATGTAGAAAAAAGCTTCCTTCGTTTAATGAGGAAAACGATGTTTATTCCAAAATTTTTGAAACTTTCAAAAGCTATGATATAAGATACTTTTTCTACATTGGTGGAAATGATTCAATGGACACTGTTTATAAGCTTTTTGAATATGCAAAAAATATTGATTATGAAATTAGAATTATCGGTGTGCCTAAAACCATAGATAATGATCTTCCTGAAACTGACCACACACCAGGATTTGGCTCTGCTGCTAAATTTATTGCAACAGCAATACATGAAATTGCAACTGACTGTGCTGTTTATAAGGTAAATGCTGTTACTATTGTTGAAATGATGGGTAGAGATGCGGGTTGGCTTACTGCCGCTGCTGCCTTGCCAAAGCACTATACAGGCGTAGGCGCCGACCTCATTTATTTACCTGAGGTTCCATTTTATGATAATGAGTTTTTGTCAGCTGTTGAAAAGGAGCTTGAGACTCATCCTAATGTCGTTGTCGCTGTAAGTGAGGGTATTAGATACGAAAACGGAGAATATGTTGGCGCAAGCAATCAAAGTGGTGCAGTTGACGTATTTGGACATAAATATTTAGCAGGTACTGCTAAATATCTTGAGGCGCTTGTAAAACGCGAAATTGGATGTAAGGTGCGCTCGGTTGAGCTTAATATACTTCAACGCTGTGCATCTCATATTGCATCAGCTGTTGATATTGATGAAAGCGTATTAATTGGAAAAGCCTCAGTTGAATATGCTGAAAATGGCGAAAATGGAAAAATGCTATGCTTTACTCGTAAGAGTGGAGAATATGGTGTTGAAATTACTGCCAAAGACGTTTCTTTAGTTGCAAATAAGGTTAAGCTTGTTCCACGCGAGTATATAAATGAAGCTGGTAACAATGTGACAAAAGAATGTATTGAATATATTTCTCCACTCATTTTAGGAGAAAAGACCATAAAGTATGAAAACGGTATGCCTGTGCATATCAGATTAAAGTAAGAGGACTTGGTAATGTATAAAATAGGATTTGACAATGATAAATACCTTAAGCTTCAGTCAGAGAAGATTAAGGAAAGAATAGCACAGTTTGGCGGAAAACTCTATCTTGAATTTGGTGGAAAGCTTTTTGATGATTACCATGCTTCTCGTGTTCTTCCTGGCTTTGAGCCTGATAGTAAAATCAGAATGCTTGCAGAGTTGAAGGAGCAAGCTGAAATAATTATTGCTGTAAACTCTGCCGATATCGAAAAGAATAAGGTAAGAGGCGACCTCGGCATTACATACGACCTCGATGTTTTACGTTTAATTGATGCATTCCGTGGCTTTGGACTATATGTTGGTAGCGATGTTTTAACAAAATATGACTCAACTTCTGCAGTTGAGGCGTTCAAAAATAAGCTTGAGGGACTTGGAATTAAGGTTTATAAGCACTATGCAATAAAGAATTACCCATATGATATTGATTATATTGTTAGCGACCAAGGCTATGGTCAAAATGAGTATATAGAAACTGAAAGAGAGCTTGTTGTAGTTACAGCACCTGGACCAGGTAGCGGTAAAATGGCAACCTGCTTATCTCAAATTTATCACGAGCATAAGCGTGGCGTTAATGCTGGTTATGCAAAGTTTGAAACCTTCCCTGTATGGAATATTCCTCTTTCTCACCCTGTAAACGTAGCATATGAGGCAGCAACTGCTGACTTAAATGATATAAACATGATCGACCCATTCCACCTTGAGGCATATGGTACAACAGCTGTAAACTATAACAGAGACGTTGAAATTTTCCCTGTTCTTCGCGCAATGTATGAGGGAATTATGGGTAAATGCCCATATAAATCTCCAACAGATATGGGTGTCAATATGGCAGGCAACTGTATATTTGACGACGAGGCTGTAAGAGAAAGTGCAAACAATGAAATTATAAGAAGATACTATAATGCTCTTTGCCAACAAAGAAAGGGCAATATGTGTGAGGAGGAAATTAACAAAATCAAGCTCCTTATGAATCAAAGCTCAATTAATGCTAAGCAGAGAAGATGCATTCAAGCAGCGCTTGATAGGGCAGAAGAAACAGGCGCACCAGCTGCAGCTATTGAACTACCTGATGGCAGAATAGTGACTGGAAAAACCTCATCACTTCTTGGTGCATCAAGCGCAGTGCTTGTAAACGCAGTAAAGGTGATTGCGGGAATTGATAAGGAAATTGATATTATTTCTCACGAGGTATTAGAGCCAGTACAAAGGCTAAAAATAGAAAACCTTGGCAACCACAACCCAAGGCTTCATACTGATGAGGTGTTAATTGCTCTTGCAATTACAGCTGCAACTGATGAAAAGGCAAAACGCGCAATGGATGCGCTAAAGGAACTAAGAAATGCAGAGCTACACTCCTCTGTAATTTTATCTCCTGTTGATGTTGCAACCTTTAGGAAACTTGGTGTCCACTTGACCTGTGAGCCAATGTATCAAACAAAAAAATTATTCCATGGATAAAACAAAAAAGGCACTCGATTGAGTGCCTTTTTTTTACAAATAAAATTAATTGCCTTGAGTTATCTTGTCAAGATGTTTCTTGATTGCTGATTTAATATCGTAAAGTAGGGATAAATCATTCTCTGACAAGGTATCAAAGTGGTTGAGTGCAAGAAGAAAATCCGCACTGATATTCAAAATTTGGCAAATGCGGCGAAGCTGCATAATGCTTGGCTCTTGAACGTTGCGTTCAATTTTTGAATAACCTGATTGGCTCATAGGAATTTGGCGCGCAACCTCTTCCTGTGAAAGGTCTAAATCTTCTCTTGCGTTTCTGATTTTTTCTCCAATGTTCATTGCATACTCCTTTGTGTGGGCAATTGTAAAAAGACCAATGTAAAGTTTGACTTTTTGCCACCCAAAAATTTGATATAAAACTGGTTTTTATTATACTATTTTGTCAACAAAAATGTTGATTTTAGTTTGTGTTAAAATAGTATATTATCTAATGTACTTATCATCTTACAAATAATTGTGAAAAAATCAGTACATTTTTAGTTAATTGTACTATTTTTTTCGTCACATAGCCTTTCAACTAATATTTTGATCTTACTATGCTCCTCGTTTGATAGTGTAGGGTCAATTAAGAGTGTTTTTCTGGCACTTTCAAACGCATTACCCACAAGAGAAGTATCCGTGCAGGATTTTGCAATTCCTAAATCAAGCTGACCAGATTGCCTGATGCCACTGCCAGAAGAGAAGAAGTCGCCAGGACCTCTCATTTGCAGGTCACGCTCAGCAATAGTATAGCCATCGTATGTTGTTCTCATGATTTCTAAACGCTCCTTTGCATTTTCACCCCTTGAGTCAGAAACTAAAATACAATAGGATTGTGTGCTTCCACGACCAACACGTCCACGTAGCTGATGAAGCTGAGAAAGACCAAAGCGCTCAGCATTTTCAACTATCATAAGAGAAGCATTCGGTACATTTACACCAACCTCAATAACGGTTGTAGAAACTAAGATATCAATGTTGCCGAGGGAAAATTCTGACATAATCTTGTCCTTGTCCGTTCCCTTCATTTTTCCGTGTATAAATGCGATATTTAAGTCTGGGAATATGCTTTCTGAAAGCTCCTTTGCATAATCAACTGCGGATTTAAGAGGAGGTTGTCCTTCGAAAAAGAAAGGGTTAAATGGGTCGAAGTCACTAACGTTATCAATGTCGTCATGCTTATCCTCAACGCTTGGACATACAATATAAACCTGTCCCTTTGCTTCAACTTGCTTTCTTATAAAGCCGTTTAATCTTTCACGATAACTCTCATCAACCACATAAGTTAAAACCTTTTTTCTGCCTGGAGGCATTTGGTCGATAAGAGAAATATCAAGGTCACCATAAATCATAAATTGAAGTGTTCTTGGTATTGGCGTTGCGCTCATAACTAATGTGTGTGCATAATAACCCTTGTCTGAAAGAGAGGAGCGCTGATTTGCACCAAATCTGTGTTGCTCGTCAGTTATTGCAAGAGCAAGCTTATCAAATTCAACACTGTCTTGAATTAAAGCATGAGTGCCGATTATAAATGAGCAGCTTCCGTTTTTAAGACGAGCAAGCGTTGCTCGTTTTTCTTTTGCAGATGTAGAGCCCGTTAACAATTCACAGCTAATTCCAAGTGAATCAAACATCGGCTTTAAGGTTTCAAAGTGCTGTGTCGCCAAGATCTCAGTTGGCGCCATTAAGGCACATTGATAGCCATTTTTACAGGTGATATAAGCACTCACAGCAGCAACTAATGTTTTACCACTTCCAACATCACCGACAACAATTCTATTCATTGGCTTTTTTAACATTGTGCCGTCTTGTGAGCACATATCAAAAAGCACCTCATTGATTGCCTTTGTCTGTGCGCCTGTTGGCTCATATGGAAGTAGTCTTAGAAACTTACTAATATCATTATCTAATAAAGCGGGGGCAAGTCTGTCGCTTTGCACATTTTTAATTTTTGATAGTGCAAGTGCAAACAGATATAATTCATCAAAGGTAAGTCGCCTAATTGCTTGTGCAAGCGAGGACTCGCTTTTTGGAAAATGTATGTTTTCAAAAGCATAGGAAAGAGTGCATAGCTTGTTTTCTGTACGTACATAGCTTGGTAAATAATCATTTAAAAATTCTGGTAGAGAAGAAATGATTTCTCCCTCAAGCTTAGCAAAAAGCTTTTGATTAAGTCCTGAAAAAAGAGGATAAACAGGAATTAATGCATTAAGTGGACGAGTGGGCAAAACAGGCTCATAGGCGGGTGCGCTCATAGAAAGAGTACGCTTTTCCTTTGTAACCTTACCCCAAAATCTAAACGTTGCACCTTGGTGAAAAACATCCTTGAGATAATTCTGGTTAAAATAAGTAATATTTACAGTTCCGCTTTCGTCAAAGGCACGAAACTTAAGCAAATTCATTCCGCGTCTAATCATAACTGCCTTTGGCTCGTTTGCAATTGTTAAAATATATGAATGAAATTCACCATGACAGCTTTCGTCACACAATGCGCGAACATCGGCTCTGTTTTGATAAGCTCTCGGAAAATGGTAGAGCATATCCTTAACCGTATAAATACCACCATTGTTGAGTGATTTTTCTAATTTTTCGCCAACACCATATAGCTTTTTTACAGGGGTGTTAAAATCCATCTTGTCCTCCTTTCAAAACTTTTAATTTTGTGCTTATTAATAACACCCGCAGAAAATTTTGTTCTCTGCGGGTATTTGCAACTATTTAATTATAGACCGAGCACTGCAGCGCCAACGATACCTGCATCGTTACCAAGCTCTGCAATCTTGATTTCGGTTTGTCTGTCGCCTCTTGTATAAGTTTCTTTAAATACAGCTTCCTTTAGTGGAACTAAAAGATTGTCCTTTTCACCACAAACACCGCCACCAATTGAGAGCACGTTTGGTTGGAAAATGTTAATTACATTTGCAATACCACAAGCGAGATATGAAATATACTTGTCAACAATTTCCTTGCCAACCTCGTCACCCTGCTTCATAGCAGCGAAGGCAACTCTTGCATTACAATTATCAACGTTTCCGTTTATTAAGTCTTCAATAAGAGTCTTGCGACCGGCTTTTCTTGCCTCTAATACGGCTTCCTTTGTCATATTGGTAAGACCAGTTGCGGAGCTGTATGTTTCCCAACATCCACGTCTGCCACATGTGCATTGCTTACCGTCCTTTTCAATAACAATGTGACCAAGCTCAGCACCTGCAAAGTTAAAGCCAGAGTAAACCTTTCCGTCAAGAACAATTCCTCCACCAAGACCTGTACCAAGAGTAATCATAACTGAATATTTAGCACCCTTAGCAACACCGGCAATAGCCTCAGCTTTAGCAGCTGCATTTGCATCGTTTTCAATATATACCTTCTCAATTCCTGAATATTCCTTAAGCAAAGCAGCAATAGGGAAGTTCTCAAATGGAAGGTTGTTTGCATATTCAACAACACCAGTTTCTGAGTTTGCAGTGCCTGGAGAGGCGATACCTGCATATGCTATATCTTTAAGAGTTAATCCACACTCTTCGATTAAAGAAAGGCAAAGCTTAGCCATGTCCTTAATAATTTCCTTGCCATCCCTGTGCGCAAGAGTAGGGGTGCTCTTCTTTTTTATAATCTTGTAGTTTTTATCAACAATACCAGCGGCAATATTAGTTCCGCCAAGGTCAATTCCTAAATAGTACATAATGCGCTACCGTCCTTTTTTGCAATATAGTTTAATTATAGTCTTAAATTCCAATTATGTCAATAATTTGTTGAAAAACGAATGAAAATTTTTAATTCAAGATAAAAAGCGCCAAAAATTAGAAAAATAATTAATTTTGTGCATGTTGTATATGTAACAAAAAAACGCTTCCAAATTTGTGCAATTTGCACAATACGTAGAAATTTTATAAAAATATACTAAAAAATATGAAAGTGTTGATTTTATTGAATTTAAAAGACAAAAATTTTTCAAAAGTCCTGAAAATTGTCGTTTTGATACAACATTAATTATGAACAAAAAATTAAAAATTATGCCTATTTAGTAAAATATGCAGTTCCTTGTTAAAAATGGCAACTTGACTTTAATTTTCCCGTGTGCTAAAATATTATATACTAATATATACGCATATGTATATTTCCGTGGAGTGGCAAGCGCGGCCACCTCGCGATTAGAAAAAATTATGGAGGTTTCTTATGAAAGGAAAGGCAAAAAGACTACTTGCATTTTTTCTCTGCTTGCTAATGCTATCATCTACAATGGTAATTCCTGTATTTGCAAGCTCAAAATCAAGTAGCACTTCTGGAAGCACAACTTCCAAGAAGCAATCTATTTCAGATGTCAGCGCTATCCTTAACGCACTCTCTTATGATGAGTACATGGATAATGTGTTAAGCAAATACGCAAAAAAGACATTTGAAGATGGACACGCTATTGAAATCGATATCACCAATGGCGTTTATGAGGAAGGCGATAATTCGACCGACCTTGAGCTGATTACTACAAAATCCGGTAATTCTAAGGCTGGAAGAAACGATGGCGTTTTCATCGGTTCAAACGGTACAGCAACCTGGACTTTTGAAGTATCAGAGAAATTTTCTGGTAATTACACTATCGAAATTGTTTATGCGCAAGCAAAGGACAATATCGTAATTCCAGACTTGAGTAAGCTTACTGGAGCTGAAAAAGAGAAATGGGAGGCTCTTGAAAAGGAAATTGATAGAGATACCTCAAACGCAATTGAGCGTATTTTCTATTTAAATGGTAATTTCCCATTTGCCGAGGCACGTACTCTTGTCCTTAACAAGGTTTGGAAGTATGATTACCTCGAGGTTGATGGAAAGCTAACCTTTAAAAATGAGAAAGAGAACAATAAGGGTGATGATATTCGTCCTTCACTCTCAACTGAGCCAACATGGGTAGAATATACAATTTCCGATGCGAATGGTTATTATGCAGACCCATTCCAATTCTATATTCAGCCAGGTGAAAACACTATTTCTCTTGAAGGTCAAAGAGAGGGTATGGTTGTTCAATCAATCACACTTCGCCCATATAAGGCACCTATCTCATATAATGAGTACCTTAAGCAAATAAAAGAGAAATACAACGCAACACCTGACAATAATAGAGTAGATCTTAATAAGTATATTCAAGCAGAAGCGCCAGATAACGTTTCTGCAATTACAATTTACCCTGTATATGACAGAACATCAGCTATTACTCAAGGCTTGACAGGTAAGCAAAGCGCTTCGCAGGTTAAGTACAACACAGCTGGTAAGGAGCAATGGCAAAATGTTGGCGAATGGATGAGCTATGAAATCGAGGTTGATAAAACAGGCTTCTATTCAATCGCAGTTAGATATAAGCAGGCACTCCTTAGTGGTATGTACGTATCAAGAAAGCTTTACATCAATGGAGAGGTTCCATTTGCTGAGGCGGCAAATTGTCGCTTTAACTACTCAAACTCATGGCAAACAGACTTCTTAAACAATGGTGATAGAGACTTTGAGTTCTACTTTGAGGAAGGCAAAACATACGAAATTAAGCTTGAGGTTACCCTTGGCGAAATGGGTGAACAAATCAAGCAGGTTAGCGAGTCACTTGCTAACATAAATAACTGCTATCTTGAAATTATCAAGCTAACAGGTACAGACCCAGACCCTAACCGTTCCTATGGCTTTACAAGAGTAATGCCTGACGTATTAAAGGTAATGCTTCTTGAGGCTCAAAACCTTGAGAGTGTTTATGAGTACTTAGTTTCCGTAAACAAGCAGGATGGCGGTACAGGTGAAGGCGAAAAGACCGCTACAATTAAACAAGTATATCAATTACTTGAAAAAATGGCGACAAACGAGGGAGAAATTCCAGCTAACCTCGCAACACTAAAATCACAAATCGGTTCTTTAGGTACATGGATCAATAGCGCAAAGACCCAACCACTTCAAGTTGACTATTATAGACTACAATCACAAGAAGAGGATTTACCTAAGGCTGATGCAAACTTCTTCGAAGCCCTTTGGTTTGAGATTAAGCTATTCTTTGCTTCCTTTATAGGAAATAAATATGATGTAAAGAAAGACAATCCAAATGGTGGTGTGGATGAAACTATCGCGGTATGGGTAGTAACAGGCCGTGACCAGGCACAAATCATAAGAAACCTTATTGAAAACGATTTTACTCCTAATGAGTTAAATATCAAATATAATATAACGGAAAATGGAACTCTTAAAGAAAAGTCCGAAGAAAATATTAAGGTCGGTGTTGAAATTAAGCTTATTGCGGGAGGTACATTGCTTCCATCAATTATTGCTGGTGTAGGACCTCAAGTATCTTTAATGGAAGCAAGCTCTACTATCATAGACTATGCTCTCCGTGATGCAATTGAGCCACTAAACAACTTTATCAATGCTGATATAAGAGACACATCAGACGAAGAGGCAGGCATAAAGGACGATATAAGGGAGGTTTTCCCAGAGGCTGCATTTGAGCCACTTACTCTTTATAACTTTGGTTATGGAGATGGCTACAATTGGGCAAATGAAAGTGATAACCTCTATTTGTGGAGAGATTATGAGAAGAATCAAATCGACACAAATGGCTCAAGAACCAACCCATCAGATGACAAGAGATATGGCTATGACTGGAAAAATTCAGATGCTCAGCAGGGCATTCAGCTCTATGCATTGCCAGACTCTTTAACATTCTCAATGATGTTCTATCGTAAGGACGTTCTTTCATCCCTTGAGCTTGAAACACCAAAAACATGGGATGATATGCTCGCTATCCTTCCGGTTCTCCAGTTTAACAACATGGAGATTGGTATCCAAAATGATGCATATACCTTTATGTATCAAAACGGAAATGAGGCATATGCAGATGGTGGTATGAGAATTAACTTTGGGTCAAATGGCGTTCTTAACTCATTTGAGCAAATGTGTAACTACTATACACAATATTCACTTCCTTATACATATGACTTTGCTAACCGTTTCCGTACAGGCGAAATGCCAATCGGTATTTCAGCATACACATCATGTAACCAGCTTTCAGTTTTCGCATCTGAGCTTTCAGGTCTTTGGACCTTTGTTCCTCTTCCAGGTCATGTAAGAGTTGATGAAAACGGAAATGAGTACATTGATAACTCAGCAATGGCAACAGTTACTGGCTGTGTTATGATTAAAAATAACAAGCTGAAAAATGAAAGCAAATTGAATGAACAATCAAGAAAACAGGCTTGTGCTTGGGAATTTATGAGATGGTACACAGGTAGCGAGTTCCAAGCAGACTACGCAAACGAAATCGTATCAATCCTTGGTATCGCAGCAAGACCTGCAACAGCTAACAAAGAGGCACTTTACTCACTTCCATGGACAGCTGAGGAAAGAAATAGCATAGCTGAGCAGTTTGAACATCTTGCAGCAGTTCCTAACCACCCAGGTAGCTATTATCTTGCTCGTTATGTCAACTTCGCATTCCTTGATGCTTACAACGAGGGCAAGGACGCATCTGACGCACTTCTTGAATATGTATCAGTTATCGATGATGAGCTTTCAAGAAGAAGACAAGAGTTTGGTATGCTCACATACGAAGAGTATAAGAAGCTAAATCCTGACCTCATTCTCGATTATGACAAAAAGAAATAATTCTAAAATACTAATGAAGGAGAAAATGTAAATGGCTAAACGTAAAAAGAAATTTCAGGCCAAGCATAAGGCAGCAAACGTAAATGTTACTCCTGTTGCTCAAAATGAACCTGAAGTAGCCGCTGATGAAGTATCTGAAGCTGTTGAAAGCGTAGTTAACGAAGAAATAGCAGAAGTTACTGAAGAAGTAGTTGCAAATGAAACAGCCATCGAAGCACAAGCTACTGAAGACATAGCTGTCGAGGAAGCAGAAGCTTGCGAGGATGTTGCCATTGAAGATGTAACTACTGAAGCAGAAGCTACTGAAGAAGCAACAGACATTTACGAGGATGTAGTCCTTGAGGATGCTGAAGCAGAAGAGCCTGTAAGTGAACAAATACATGAAAATAGTGTTTTAGAAGAACCTAAAAAGGATGAGGGTAAGAAATCCAAAAAATCAAAGACCCCAAAAAGTCCAAAAGCTCCAAAGAAAAAGGCAGTAGCAAGAAAAGACATGACAAAGCTCCAATGGACCTTGCATGAAATAAAGAGAAACAAAATCGCTTATTTGATGATAGCGCCATTTATGTTGATCTTTACACTATTTACCGTTTTCCCTGTTGGTATGTCACTTGTACTCAGCTTTACAAACTTTAATATGCTTGAGTTCAACTGGGAAATGTTCCAAACAGGCTTTGGTAACTACACAAGACTTTTCCTAAAGGACGAAATATTCCTTCTTGCTTGCAAAAACACACTCGTATTCGCAGCAGTAACAGGACCTGTTTCATACGTGCTTTCTTTCCTTGTTGCATGGTTCATTAATGAGCTTTCACCAAGAATAAGAGCAATAGTAACACTTATTTTCTATGCACCATCAATTTCAAGTAACGTTTACTTGATTTGGGGTACATTATTCCACAATGATAGCCAAGGTTGGGTAAATGGTATCCTCATGAAAATGAATATTATTGATGCCCCGATACTTTGGTTCTATGATGAAAAATACGCAATGACACTTTGTATCATAGTTGCACTATGGATGTCACTCGGTACAGCATTCCTTTCATTTATTGCGGGTCTTCAAACGGTTGACAAGAGCTTGTTTGAGGCGGCAGCGGTTGACGGAATTAAGAACAGGTGGCAGGAATTATGGTACATAACACTTCCAATGATGCGACCACAGCTAATGTTCGGTGCTGTAATGTCAATTACAGGTGCCTTCGGCTTTGGTGGCGTTGTAACCGCCCTCTGTGGCTTCCCATCGGTTAACTATTCATGTCATACAATTATGCACTGCTTAGAGGACTATGGTAACCAACGTTGGGAGGTAGGCTACGCTTCAGCAATTGCGGTAGTACTATTCTTAGTTATGATTGGCGCTAACACGCTGGTTAATAAAATGCTATCGAAGGTAGGACAATAATATGCAAAAAATGAGAGTTAGAAATCATCAGGTTGTCCTTAACCGTTCGGTAGGAGGAGATGCAGGAATATTTACCTTCCTTATTATAATGGGTGCGTTTATGTTCTTGCCAATGGTATATGTAATAATGCAGTCCTTGAAGCCTCTTGATGAGCTTTGGATGTTCCCACCTAAGTTTTACGTATTACATCCAACACTTAAGAACTTCCAAGACCTATTTACATTACTTAGCGATTCTTGGGTACCTTTCTCAAGATATATATTCAACACAGTATTTATTACAGCTGCGGGTACATTTGGTAACTTACTATTTAGCTCACTTGCAGCATATGCAGTTTCAAAAATTCCTTTCCCAGGAAGAAAAGGCGTGTTCTGGTTGATTCAACGTTCACTTATGTTTACCTCAACTGTAACAGCAATAGCAAACTTCTTAACACTTTCTGCATTACACTTGACAGATAATCCGTTTGCTCTTATCATTCCTGCATGGGGATCTTCAATGGGACTATACCTTATGAAGCAGTTCATGGATTCATCAATTTCAGATTCCGTGCTTGAAAGTGCACGTCTTGACGGATGTAGTGAATTTAGAACCTTCTGGGTAATTGCTATGCCTATGGTTAAGCCAGCATGGCTCACACTTATTATTTATTCCTTCCAAGGACTCTGGAACACAGGTGCTTCAGCGTACATTTATAGTGAGGAATTAAAGACACTTAACTATGCAATCGGACAAATCACCGCGGGTGGTATCGCTCGTGCTGGTGCATCTGCTGCAGGTTCAGTAATTATGATGATTGTTCCAATAGCGGTATTTGTAATTTCACAAAGTAACATACCTCGGG
>JAZOCP010000165.1:0-3256 GCA_045596585.1 Eubacteriales bacterium | reverse complement strand
TGATTATTATGCAGATGTTTTAAAGGAATATGGCTTCGAAATTGATGAAATATATGAAATGGAACCAGATCCAGGTCTTGGTAATGGAGGTCTTGGCCGTTTAGCTGCGTGCTTTATGGATTCGTTAACATCACTTGATTTCCCAGGTGATGGCTTCTCAATTTTATATGAATATGGACTTTTTAAGCAAAAAATTATTGATGGTAATCAAGTAGAGTTACCCGACACTTGGCTCCCAGGTGGAGAAGAATGGTTAGTTCCAAGAACTGATAAGAAGTTTTCTATTCGTTTTGGTGGTGAATTCAAAGTGGAATGGGAAATCGATAAGCTTGTTATAAAGTATGAGAATTACGAAGAGGTTGAGGCTGTTCCTTATGATATGATGATTTCAGGTGCAGGGACTGCAGTAAACAGACTTCGTCTATGGAAGGCTCACGATATAACAAACTTTAATATGAGTCTTTTTTCACAAGGACAATACGTTAAGGCTATCCAGCAAACAAGTAATGCTGAGGTTATTTCTAAGGTGCTTTATCCTTCAGATGAGCATACTGAGGGTAAGCTATTGCGCTTAACACAACAATATTTCTTAGTTTCTGCATCATTACAGAGTATAATTAGTGACCATATTGCCGCTTATGGCTCAATGAATGAGTTTGCTGATAAGGTTGCTATTCACATTAACGATACACACCCAGCACTTTGTGTACCAGAGCTTATGAGAATTTTGATGGACGTATATAACTACACTTGGGATGATGCTTGGTACACAGTTACAAAAACTATATCTTATACTAACCACACAGTAATGCCAGAAGCACTTGAATGCTGGAATGAAGACTTGTTTAGCTTTAAGCTTCCTAGAATTCACTCAATTGTTAAAGAAATTAACCGTAGATTCTGTGCTGATTTATGGAACGCATACCCTGGAGATTGGAACAAAATTTCGAGAATGGCTATAATTGGTCACTCACAGGTAAGAATGGCTAATTTAAGCGTTGTAGGCTCTCATACAGTTAATGGAGTATCAGAGCTTCACTCAACAATTCTTAAAAAGACAGTATTTAACGATTTTTATAAATATACACCAAGTAAATTTACTAATGTAACAAACGGAATTGCTCATAGAAGATGGCTATGTTATTCAAATCCCGAATTATCTGCATTGATTTCTGAGTGCATAGGTAATGGCTTTGTTACAAATCCAAGTGAACTTGAAAACTTATTAAAGTTCGCCGATGATAAAACTGTTATTAAGAAGCTTCATGAGATAAAAGAAAACAATAAAATTAGGCTTTCAAAGCATGTTTTCAATAAAACAGGCTTTTCTCTTGATACATCTTCAGTTTTTGATGTACAAGTAAAGAGAATGCACGAATATAAGCGCCAGCTTCTCAATGCACTTAAAATTATTTCATACTATGTAGATATTGAAGAAAATCCAAATAAGGAATTTACTAAGAGAACATTTATTTTTGGTGGAAAAGCAGCTCCTGGTTATTATATGGCTAAGGATATTATCAAATTGATTTGGAATCTTGGCGAGGATATTAGAAAGAATCCTAAGGTTAATGATAAGCTTGCTGTTGTATATCTTGAAGATTATAATGTTAGCACAGCAGAGGTACTAATGCCAGCATCTGAAATTAGCGAGCAAATCTCCTTGGCTGGTAAAGAGGCAAGTGGTACTGGTTGTATGAAGTTTATGATGAATGGTGCATTAACTATTGGTACTCTTGATGGTGCTAACGTTGAGATGAAGGATGCTGTTGGCGATGATAACATTTATATCTTTGGCCTAACCGCTAAAGAGGTTGATGAGCTTTGGGAAAAGGGATATCGCTCAATTGATTTTTACAATAATAGCGTTAGAATCAAAAAGGCTATTGACCGTTTAAATAAAGGCTTTAACGGAGTTTCCTTTGCTAATATTGCTAACTACTTAATCGGTGGCTTTGGCGGTGTTGCTGACCCTTATATGTGTCTTGCTGATTTTGATTCATATTATATCAAATCAGAAGAGATAATCAAAGCATATAATAACAAAGCAGAGTGGGGTAAAATGTCACTTGTTAATATTGCAAAATCAGGATTTTTTGCTGCTGACAGAAGCATTCAAGAATATTCTGATAAGATTTGGCATTTAACAAGTGTAAAATAATTAATGAAATTTTACGAGAAAAAACAGATTAGTAGTAAAGATGTATCTGTGTTTGGTGCATTTTCTTATGATAAAATAGTTGATTTTTCCTTGAAAATACCAAGAAGATGCGGCGTAACTAAGGTGCGTATGCATCTTTTTGGCGAGGGAATAGAAAACCATAAGTACCTAAAGTTTGAATTTTTATGGACGGCTATTGACGGAGAAAATGATATTTACACATGCACAATTGATATGTCGAAGGTTGGTATAGGCTTATACTATTATAAATATGAGGTCATATCCGATGAGATTTTCTATTTGGGCGAAGGCAAACGGGACAATGAATTAGTTAAGATAGAAAACGATAATTTAATACAATTAACTGTATTTAAAGAGGATAGCTCTTGCGCAAAGTGGATGCATGGTGGAATAATGTATCACATTTTTGTCGATAGATTTAAAAGCAGTGGTAAATGCAAGCCAAAAAATAACGCTATAATGAACGATGACTGGTATAATGGTGTGCCTCAGTTTGCTGATGTGCCTGGTGGTCATGTTGAAAACAATATGTTTTTTGGCGGAGATTTATATGGCATTATTGAAAAACTTGATTATATTGAAAGCTTAGGTGTTACTTGTTTGTATTTAAGCCCAATTTTTGATGCATATTCTAATCACAAATATGATACTGGTGATTACATGAGTGTTGACTCTATGTTTGGCTCTGAAAAGGCACTGGATAAGCTTATAAAAGAGACAAAAAAGCGAGGTATGCATATAATTTTTGATGGCGTTTTCAACCATACTGGAGCAGATAGTATTTATTTTAATAAAGAAGGAAACTATAATTCCTTAGGTGCATATCAGTCAAAAGAATCACCATATTACGAGTGGTATAATTTTAGAAATTATCCAGATGATTACGAATGCTGGTGGGATGTAAAGATTTTACCACGTGTTGATAGCAATAATCCTACCTATAAAAACTACATTTTGGGTGACGGTGGTGTTATTGAAAAATGGATGAAAAAGGGCATTGATGGCTTTAGACTTGATGTTGCCGACGAATTAAGCGATGATTTCTTAAAAACTCTAAATAAAAAGTTAAAATCC
>JAZOCP010000164.1:0-10168 GCA_045596585.1 Eubacteriales bacterium | reverse complement strand
ATTGGCTAAGTGGAACTTATGCACGGGAGCGTAGCGAGTCGCAGTGAAGTCGCATAGGGGTTCCCCGAAGAGAAATATGAGCTTTGGGGGTTCGCGTGATAGCTCGCTTGTAATCGACGCACGAAGTGTTACGAGCAATTTATTGCGAAGTCATCCTATCAGCCGACCTGTCCAATCCCTCAGTCAGCTCTTCTGACTGTTCCTTTTACAAAGGAGCCTTTATCCTATCATCTCGGTCATAAAAAAGACCTACTCTTTTGAGTGGGTCTTTTTGTTTCTATGGTGAAATCTATTTTGCAAAAAAGCTTACTTTAAGCAAGTTCATGCTTGCATGACCTTCCATTGATATATCAAAAATAACGTCAAATTTATCGCCTTCAACATACTTTGGTAGGATGTGGAATGTTTTTTCGGTTATGTCGCCGTTACAATTACTTAAGGGTACGGTGGTAACTTTTTCTTTCACCTCTACACCATCCAGTGTATAGGCGCGAATTGTGAGCCAATGTTGAATTTTCGACTCGCCATTATCGTAAATCTTCAATTTAACAGAGGTTTCTTTCCCGTTTTCAAAAAAGAAATCGTTTTCATAAATTGCTTGCATCTTAAAAAGTGAAAATTCTTTAAAAATTGAATAATGAGGCAAGTTTACAAGCTCTGTGGTGCTAAAATATTCCTTTCCTCTATTACAGAATACTCCCCTATAATAAACCTCCTCGGTGTCCTTGCAATAAAAATCATTATTTGGGAACACCTCCAAGCCTTCATCCGTTATGTTGAATGTATCAGCGCTCAACATTTTAGGAATGCACCGAATAATTTCGCCTGCTAATTCCTGCGTGGTTTTTGGCAAGAAAAATGGCATATTCATTGTCATTCCAAAATCTAAGGTATTAAGCGTTGCTGTAATAATTACATCGTTAATAGGCTTTATCCATTTTTCGGGGAGATTAGAGTTTCCAAGGATAATACCAAGTGTTGCTGCCAAGGTTCCAGCAGTGCAGTCTGCATCCTCACCACAATTTACTGCAAGAAGCATGCTTTTTCCAAAATCACCCTCTCCATATAGTAAGCCCAAAATGGCAATTGCTATATTTTGTGGGGCATCAAAGCCTGCTGGTGCAGGGGTATATTCTGTCAGCTTGATATCCTTTAGCTTTGTGTGTTGGTATGAAAAGGCGCCTACTACTTCTCTAAATATAGTATCCCTTGCTTCCTCATAAGTTTTTCCTTTTTCATAGCAATTTATGACTATTGTAATTCCCTTATAAAGCTCACTTGTTTTAGGAATATAGCTAAGTCCAATATTAATTAGCTTTCTAATATCGCTCTCGAAAAAAGCGGCACTTTGCACAGCAGCCCAAAAAATCTCACCATATGTTCCCTCGTCTGCGTGGTCAATTGAAGAATCAAAATATGCATAGCGAGTTGCAAGCTCGGGATGACCAGGAAAAAGACATGCCCAAATCTCACTACGAATAAACGAGCCGCAGCTGTCCTTGTAGCTATTAGCGTGATAGCCCGATATTGGTGTTGGAATACCACGTCTTAAATTTGATTTACCCACTCCATACTCTGCCCAGCTTGGGTTAACAAAGATGTTATAATATTCTGCTAAAACTTCAGAATTTACGCATCTGCCAAATCTT
This sequence comes from Eubacteriales bacterium, assembly GCA_045596585.1. Taxonomy (GTDB): domain Bacteria; phylum Bacillota; class Clostridia; order Oscillospirales; family CAG-272; genus RGIG2000. The sequence goes on along the minus strand of JAZOCP010000164.1, from coordinate 8,519 downwards.
CTTACAGCATTTAAGGATGAAATTTGTAAATCGAGGTCATCATTGGGTTGTGGATTGTTTTCGATATTCGGTTGAATAAAATATTCAATATCAAAAAATCCATTTTTACCTTCAAGGGGAGCACCAAGTGTTCCACCTACATTTTTTCCGTTAAAGCATCCCAGTATCTTATCTCTTAAAATTCTTCGGTTCATATTTGCTCCTTCAATATTTGTTGCATATAACAATTTGATTATATCACGAAATATATCGAAAATCAAATTATATTTGATTTTTATAATTGACTTCATTTTCCTTCCGAGGTATAATTAAGAAAAACGCTTTTGAGGTGGATTATGTATTATACCTATTTAACATATGATGAAGGAAAATACGACTTTGGCGTGTGCTCCGAGCTTCTTTGTAAAAAATTGCCTTTTGGTCTTTGCTATTTTGAGGTATTTGAAAGCAAAAAAGAGGCAAAAAAGCGAGAGGAATGTCTAAAAAAGCTCACTTATAAAAGGCTTTCATCTTTAATTGATAGTAAGAAAGCTGTCGGCTTCACCTGTTACAAAGAGGGCGAAAAAACTGTTATTTCTCTAAAAAATGGTATTTACAATTTAATGAGCGCAATTTTAGTTAAGGGTGAAAACATCACTATTCGTGGTGAGAAAAACACTATTGTACAGGGCTGTGCAAAAATTGATGGATGGATAGATGAGGGTAATGGTGTTTTTTCTGCAGAAACAAAATATGATGCTGATGCACTTTATATCAATGGTGAAAAATATCAAATGGCACGCTTCCCTAAATATAATCCTAATATAAAGATTTTTGGTGGATTTTCAAGAGATGTTTTATCAAGGGAAAAGGCTGATACATGGAATAATCCAAAGGGCGCTTATATACATGCAATGCATCTACATAACTGGGGTGGCTTTTCCTACGAGGTAACTGGCAAGGATGAAAATGGCGACCTTACATATGTTGGTGGGTGGCAGAATAACAGACAAATGGGTATGCACTCAGACTTTAAGTACATAGAAAATGTGCGTGAGGAAATGACCTTGCCTGGAGAATGGTATTTTGACAAGGAAAATAGACGCGTTTATGTTATTTTAAAACCCGAGCATAACTTAGATAGTGCTGAAATTTGCGTAAACTCAAGCTTTTTTGTATTTAAGGGATGCAAAAACGTAAGCTTAGAAAACATTAAATTTAGACATGCAAAACGAACCTTTATGCTAACAAATGAGCCACTTTTACGAAGCGACTGGACCATATATAGAGGTGGTGCAATTTATTTTGCAAATTCCAGTGACTGTTCAGTTTCTAAATGCTCACTTTTTGATATTGGTACAAATGGTGTTTTCGTTGATGGTAAAAACAATAATATCACAGTTTCAAAATGCCATTTTAAGGACTTAGGTGCTAGTGCCGTTTGCTTTGTTGGCAAGCCAAGCTCGGTAAGGAGTCCGTTATTTGACGCTACCGCAAGTCAAAGCTTTCTTAAAATAGACAAAAAAAGAGGCCCTAAAAACAAAGAATATCCAAAAAACTGCTCTGTAGAGGATTGCTTAATTGAACATGTTGGCACAGTTGAAAAACAAGCGACTGGCGTTGAAATTTCAATGTCCTACGGTATAAACGTGATTAATACAAGCATTTATGATGCTTCCCGTGCGGGAATAAACATTTCCGAGGGTACATTTGGTGGGCATATAATTGACGGGTGTGATGTGTTTGACACGGTTAAGGAAACGGGCGACCATGGTAGCTTTAACTCCTGGGGTAGGGACAGATACTGGCATCTTAGCGACCTTGTGCCAAGTGAAATTTACAAGTATGTCAATCTTGATAGTCTTGGCAAAACAATTATAAGAAACAGTAGATTCCGTTGTGACAGAGGCTGGGATATTGACCTTGACGACGGCTCATCAAATTATGAAATTTACAACAACTTATGCTTGAATGGTGGCATAAAGCTACGTGAGGGTTTCAATAGATATGTCCATCACAACGTAACGGTAAACAACTCCATACACATGCATGTTTGGTACGAAAACTGCGGAGACGTGGTTGAAAATAACATTATTTTTACAGAATATCAACCAATTTTAATGAACAATGGTTTTGGAAAAAACATTGATTTCAACGTTTTGCACTCGAAAAATATTAGAGGCATAAAAAAAGCACTTGAGCTTGAAAAAATCACAGGTATGGACAAGAGCTCGATAAAAACCAAGTGCATTTTTAAAGATGTAAGGCGTGGGGATTATAGGCTGATTTCTCCGATAATTAGCGGATTTGAAACCTTCCCTTCTGAATTTGGCGTAAGGTATGAGCCACTTAAAAAGTTGGCAAGAACTCCTATTTTACCCAAAATGAATCAAAACACAAAAAAGAGCAATTTCAATATTATCACACTGTTTGATATGAAGATTAAAAATATTGAAACTGACGGTGAAATGACAGTATTTGCAACAGCGGGTCATAATGGTGTGCTTGTCTTGGATGTTAACCAATTTGCAGGTTCATCAGAAAAGGGAATTTTACCTTATGATGTAATCGTTGGCATTAATGATAAGGAAATAAACGCTCTTGCTGATTTTGAAGGAATTACGAAGGGTGAATTTCTTTCATCCAAAATCACTGTATGGCGTGCTCCTAAGCGTTTAATTTTAGATTAAGTAGAGATTTTATTCTCAAATAAAGCATTTTTCGACTAAATATGTCTTTTTTGTTAATTATTTGTACATAGTATGTACTTTTTGTGTTATATATGATAGAATGTGCAATGGTACAAAAAATATATTTTAGGAGAATTTATGAATATCTTTTACTTCATCGGCGAGCTTTTTCGCAAACCCAGTGGTGCATACTCGCCACCACATATTATATTTGCCTCATTTTTCGTTATTCTAATGATTACAATGGCTATTGTAATTGGCATTTTAATGAGAAAAAAGGATTACAAAACCAAGAATAGGGTTATCGTTATTTCTGCAATTTCTATTCTATCCTTCGAGGCTGTAAAGATTATTGTTAACTGTATTAATTCTGACGATATTATTAAAACTCTTCTTTGGAATTTACCTCTTTTCTTATGTAGCATACAGCTTGTTGCTATTCCCGTGGCTGCTTTTTGCAAGGGACGCTTAAAGGAAGCTGCTCTTGATTTTGTAATGATATTTGGAATTTTAGGTGCTTTAGTAGGACCTATTGGAGCTGCACAGGATTATAATTCGTACCCTGTTCTCTCCTTCCCCAACTTCGTTTCAGCTACAACTCATAGTATATCTGGCTTTACCTCACTTTACATAATCATTTCCGGCATGGCAAGTGTTAAAAAGAAGAATATTTGGATTACTCATGTAATTTTAGGTGTATTTTGCACCCTTGCTTATCTTGCAAATATATTTACCGGTCTTATTTATGGTGGAAACATTTACGAAAACTCAAGAAACTATATGTTCTTTATGTACCATGACGGCACACCATATTCATTAGTTTATAATATGGTTAACGGAAACAAGGTTATCTACCCTATTTTAGTAGTTGTACTATTTGTTGCTTACATGGCTATTTTCTATTTAACCTTTATGCTTATAAGAAACTATTTAGAAAAAAGGAAATCAACTAAAGAGCTACATTAAAAATTTGCACCTGTTTTATGGCAGGTGCTCTTTACTTTCTGAAGATATTATGATATAATTTAGGAGTAATTACCATTCTTATCTATTTTTTTAATTATTGGAGGAAATAATGATAACGCTTTTAGCAAAAGATTTAGAGGTCGTTTTAGATAAAGCCAGCCGAGCTATCAGTTCACTGAAAATAAAAAACAAGGCAATACGTGTCCAAAATTGCCCGATTTTTCGTGCAAGATTGCGCGATCTTGAGGCTAATTGCTTTTATATTGATTCTTTTAACGCAAATAGTATAAGCATTGATAGTGACAGGATTATTTACTCTGACTTTGATGGATTTGATAAGCTTAGTGTCGCTGTTCATTTTTCAGCTAACGAGTATATATCTTGGCAGGTATCTGTGGAAAATATGCTAAGCGAGTATGCGCTTGAATGGATTGAGTTCCCCAAAATATGCCTACCAAGGCTTATTGATAATGACCCAAATGGTGGCAAGATTTTATTTCCATACGATGAGGGTGTTTTATTAACTAACGAGCATTCTCTTCCTCGCTATGAGCCTGAGTTTCCTATGTCAGGTGCTCACTTTATTTTTCCTAATAAGCTTTGTTCTCAGTTTATTTCATATCATTTTAAGGATTTAGGACTCTATATAGGCGCACACGACCCCAAAAGAGCATTTAAGGGTGTGGATTTTTACCCATACGAGGATGGCGTTGCCTTACAAATGCGCCTTTACTCTGGCGCTGACTATGGACAAAGCTTCAAAACTGACTACCCTATTATATGGCAAGCTTGTGGTGGTGAGTGGAAAAGTGGTGCTGAAATATATAGAAGCTGGTTTGAGATCAATTTGCCAGCAAATGTAGTTAAAGCCTGTGAAAATACTACCTTACCAAAATGGTACAAGGACCCTCCTGTTATTGTAACATACCCTGTACGTGGTGTACATGATATGGACAAAATGGAGCCCAATTCACTGTTCCCATACACCAATGCTTTACCAATATTAAATAAAATAAAACGCGACACTGGGTGCCACGTAATGGCACTTTTAATGCATTGGGAGGGGACTGCCCCATGGGCGCCACCTTATGTTTGGCCACCATATTGTGGAGTTGAGCTTTTTAATGAGTTTAGAGATGAGCTACACAAAAATGGTGACCTCCTTGGCATTTACTGCTCTGGCTTTGGCTATACAACTCAAAGCACACTAATTGAAAGCTACAACTGTGAGGAAAGAATCAAGAGAGAAAATGTTTTAGAGGGTGTTTGCCACTCACCTAAAAACAAGCCAGAGCTTGGTATAACATGCTCACCATATCAGCGATATGGATATGATATTTGTCCTGTTTCAAAAAGAGGTCGTGAAATTCTTGACGAGGCATACTCTCCACTTTTTAATAGTGGTGTTGACTATGTGCAAATTCTTGACCAAAACCATGGTGGCGGTCAATATATGTGCTACGCAAGAAACCATAACCACCCACCTATGCCTGGTGGTTGGATGACAAGTGGAATGCAAGAATTGTTAAGTGAGTGGAACAAAAATGCACCTAATATGCTTTTTGGTTGTGAAAGTGCTGCCTCTGAGCCATTTATTGCTAATCTTTTAATGAGCGATAACCGCTTTGAATTAAACTACCCATTTGGAACTCCTGTGCCTGTTTATGCTTTTATTTATCACGAGTATCTTAGAAACTTTATGGGAAATCAATGTGGATGTCCATTTGAGCCAAGTGTTGACACTCTTAGATATCGTCTTGCTTATTCCTTCTCTATTGGCGATATCATGACTATTGGAATTACGCCCGAGATGAAGCTTATGTCACATTGGGGCACCCATGATTTTGAAAATGCTCCTGATATGGAAAAAACTCTTTTGTTTATAAAAAACATGAGTGAATTTTATAATAATGGAGCTAAAAAGTATCTTTATGGCGGAAAAATGGCTTCTGCAACTGATATTTCTTGCGAAAGCATAACTATTCCTATGTTTAGAGGACGAGACTCTATTACCCTGCCACGTCTTTTATCTTCCGTTTGGAAAAATGGAAGTAACGGGCTTGCTTACATTATAGTAAATCCTGAATGTGAGTCTGTTTCCTTTACCCTTGATGAAAAAAAATACGAGGTTGGTCCTCTTGGCGCTATACTTATTGAAAAATAATAGAAATACCCAGCGAAAATCGCTGGGTATTTTTTAATATTTAAGTCTTATCATATTCCATGAATGCTTTTTAATTGTTGGTGATATTGTTGGGTTACATGACCTTGGTAGAATTTCTGATTTCTCCTTTGTATTAACATCATCCAAGTTATCAGAATAAAGCTCAATGTGCTCAATAGGTGTTAGCTTTTCATAGCCTTCTATTTGTAAATCAAGGTCTATTGACTCGTTTAATGAACGGTTTTCAACGAAAACTACTAACTCTCCCTTTTCAGAATTATCAATAACCGAGGTCAAAAGATATGGCACGTCCCAGCCTTCGCTTGTTTTGTAGGTTGGGGAACTAATTTTAACATTTAACGCCTTGCCTCTGCCATAATTCGATGCATACATAAAAGGATAAAATATTGTTTGTGCCCAAGCACCCTCATCATCTGTCATTATGGGGGCAATTACATTTACAAGCTGAGCCAAGCATGCAATTTTCACCCTGTCACAGTTATTTTGTAATGTCATTATGAGTCCACCAAGAACTAATGCATCTTCAAAATTGTATTTTTCCTCGAGTAAATGAGGTGCAATTTGCCAGCGTGGTGCTGTTTTCTCCTCATCCTTTGTTCTAAACCAAATATTGTACTCATCAAAGGAAAGATAGATTGTTTTATTACTTCCCTTTTTCTCTTTAATCTCGTCACAAATTGAGGCAGTGAGCTTAATAAATCTATCCATTTCCTCAGCCCTTGCAAGATAATTTTCAGAAGTTCCACTTGTGTGACCAAAATAATGGTGTAATGAAAGAAAATCAACATAGTCATAGGTATGATCAAGCACTGTTCTTTCCCACTCACCAAAGGTTGGCATATGAGAGTCAGAGCTACCACACGCAACAAGCTCAATTGTAGGATCAACCCATTTCATTACCAAGACACCAAGTCTTAATATTAAATGGCTCTGAAAAGCCATTTTCACGTCGAAGATTTGCATAGTAGGTATTTGTTGTAGAATTACAATATTCAATTAGATTACGTGCTTCATCTGGTCCTCTTGTACCAAGATTTACAGCCATCATAATATCTGAGTCTGCTTTTTTTGCCCACTGACAAAATTCATCTGTGCCAAATTGATTAGTTTCAATTGAAAGCCATGCAAGCTCCATTTTTTTAGGACGATTTTCCTTCTTGCCAATACCGTCCTCCCAATTATAGCCAGAAACAAAGTTTCCACCTGGGTATCTTATAATTGGAACATTTAATTCCTTTACAAGCTTTAGTGCATCATTTCTAAAGCCATTTTTATCAGCACTTTTTTGATTTGGGTCATAAATACCACCATAAACAGCCCTGCCTAAATGCTCAATGAATGAGCCATATATTCTTTTGTCAATATCTCCAATTACGTTTTGACGGCTTGCCTTAATTTGTGCCTTCATTTCTAACTCCTTAGTATTTATTTGATTATATTTGAATTATATCATAATTCAATTAGATATTCAACATAAATATTTTTCAATGCTTATTTATTCGACAATATATTACAAAATATGCACATATGTTCATTTATATATAACAAAAAAGCAAGGCGTAAAGCCTTGCTTTTTACTATACTATCTTCTAAACATATTTTCCATTTCGCGATTATGTCGCACGGTTTCTGAATAGGTGCTTTGATGATAGCTTCTTGTTTCTCTTTCCATTTCTGCTTGGTGGTTACGTGCATCCTGTGCCATAGTCCTAGCCTCGTTTTCCATCCTTTGTTGATGTCTAAAGGTTTCGTCCGCTTGGTTTTGCAAGATAGCCTCTTGTCTTCTCTCGGCAGCACGTCTTTCAGCCTCATCATTTGCCTTGCGCTCATCATCTATTGCTATGTTTAATGCCTCTTTTAAGGAGTCGGCGCGTCCATTATAGAGCACATCATGAATATCAAGCGCCAGATAATAATAACGTGGAGAAATAATTCCTATTTCCTCAAGTCTTATTTCGCAATCATCTATTTCCCCGGAAATTTCCTCTTTTCTTTCAATGTATCTTTGAGTAATTTCCATATAGCTATTATTATATTCATTCTTTAATTGCTCATGAGCTTCATCTGCTTCTGTAAGAAATTCAAAGAATGACATATCATATTCGCCCCATTTTGCAATAAACTCGTCATCTTGATTGTCGCAGGTACGCATTTCTGCCTCCCACTTATCAATTTGCTTTTGGTATTGTGCCCATCTTTGGTCATAATCTACAATTGAAGCTCTTTTGCGTCCTATTGTTGCCCATACCGCTATGCATCCTCCTATAACGAATAAGAGAATAGGAAGGACAAACGCAAACGGAGCTAATATAAATGATGCATACATTAAAAATCCAAGCACACCACCAATAATTACATCTGTTTTAGATTTACAGCCGTGTTTTTTTGGTTGGTTTGGGAGCTTAGCTCTTAAGGCTTTTGGTGCTTTTGGTTGACTCTTAATTGCAGACGCCTTGTCATTTATTATATTTTCGCTCTGAGCCCTTGTGCTTTTTAGGAGCTGTTCCTTTTCTGATGCTTCAACATCTGGAAGCAAGCCCCTTTCTTTTTCAAGAGCAAGCTTAGTTCTATATAAGCTATTTGTTTCTAATAGTTGGGCGCAAATTTCATTAAAGCTATCATTCATTTCTTTGCACCTCCAAACATATTATTTGTATATGTAAATGGTGTCTCAAGCACCGAGTCTTGATTTTTCTTGC
>JAZOCP010000163.1:0-6416 GCA_045596585.1 Eubacteriales bacterium | reverse complement strand
CGAAGCACTCAGCAGGCAAAACCTCCATAGTTGCATTTTCAATGTCAGCAGATACGTAGTGTGTCTTTACGCCAGCCTTCTTGAGCATTTCGAAATAGTATACGGATGTTTCAAGATTTGCCTTACCGATACCCTCAATTGTAAGACCAACTGAGTTTTCACCTGGATCAAATACGCCATCCTTACCTGTGCAATCATCCTTGAATTTTAAAAGAACATTGCCATTTTCAAGTGCATATACGTCCTTTGTTTTTCCTGTATAAAGCTTTTTCATATTTTTAACTCCTTTTATACCAAATTTCTTACAAAAATATTATAAATGTTTGTTGCAAATTTTTCAATAGATTTAATTAAATTTTATAAAAAATTTTATATGTAAAATTTGCATTTCTTTTGTTATATTTAAACAATATAGAGGAGAACTTCTTGCCCTCCTCTATAATTATTTATTTTACTAAGAAGCGCTTTATCTTGCGAGCCGCTGTTTTTTCAAATGGCTCATGACGAAGCTCAACAACACCGATGTGCTTAAATGATTCAAGCTTTTGGTTAAGCAGATGAACCTCGTGGTTGATTGCCTCATAAATTGTTTCGTCCTCGTGAAGTCCGTGAGCGTCACACTCTTCCTTATTAGGAACTACAACTGCTGCAATTATAGTATCGCCTGTCTTTTCACATTCTCTACCAACGACAACGACCTCTTCAACAAGTGGAATTGATTCAAAATATTCCTCAATCTCCTCAGGGAAAACGTTTTTACCATTTGAGGCTATAATTATATTCTTTTTTCTACCTGTAATATAGATATAGTTGTCCTTGCCGATATAACCATAGTCACCTGTTCTAAACCAGCCGTCCTCAGTCATCACCTCAGCAGTTAAGTCGGGGCGATTATAGTAGCCAAGCATTACATTGTCGCCTGTTACGACAATTTCACCATAGTTATCCTCTTTCCTCTCCTTTTCAATTCTAACCTTAACGCCATTCATTGGCTTACCACAGGAGGATGGGTTATATTTATCAAGTGGAACAACGGAGATAAGTGGTGCGCACTCTGTAATACCATAGCCTTGCGACATTTGGATGCCGATATCGTGGAAGAAGGTAACAATTTCTGGGTTCAATGCAGCTCCACCAACTACTAAGAAGCGAAGTCTGCCACCGAACACCTCGTGTAAATCCTTAAATAATTTCTTTCTTTTATCAATGCCAAACTTGAGTAAAAATCTGCTTAGCTTGATACCTGCTCTTAATTTTTTCTGTTTACCTTGCTTTTCTACATTTTTAAGAATTGTTTTATAGAAGGTTGAGGCAAAGAGTGGTACAAGGGTCATAATTGTTGGCTGAAATTGCTTAATATTCTTTACAACATATTTAAGACCATCACAAATACCAATAGTTGCGCCATATAAGAATGGGGCAAGCATACCTGTACTAAGCTCATAGGTATGGTGTACTGGAAGGACTGAAAGAAGTAAATCCTCATTTGTTAGGTAGCTAAATACTGGGAATATATCCTTTTCAACAGAAACTATATTCTTTTGACAAAGCATAACGCCCTTACTTGTACCTGTTGTACCTGATGTAAATAGCAAAACCGAAAGCTTTTCTACATCTTGATTCTTAAAATCAAACTTATTTTTATCAGTTGACTCATTATATTCCTTATAAAGCTTGTCGCCAAGGGCTAAAAAGCTTCTATAGGTAACAAACTTTTCGTCAACATATTCGCCATCTGGCTCAAGAGTAAACTCTGCTTTGTTTTTAACAATGAATTTTTCAACCTTTGGAAGCTCTGCCTCGTGCTCCTTAAAAAACTTTTCAAAGGAATTTGAATATACAACAATCTTGGCCTCGGAAAGGTTAATAAAGTTTATCATTTCGTCAGGTAAAAGACCTGGGTCAAGTGGTACAATTACACCACCTGCAAAAACTGTTGCCATATAGGTTGCAATCCATTGGATGCTTGTTTCACCCATAACAACTACCTTTTGGTCCTTTATACCAAGTGAGTTCATAGCAAGAGTGATTTTTCTTACATAATGGTAATAATCATTATAAGTGATAGAAGCTTCTTCAGTTTTTGTTTTGTTAAATCTATAAGCGGTGCAGTCGCCATACAATGTGTTGGCTCTTTCTACTATGTCATATAAAGAATTAACATCTAAAGTTTTATTATTCATTTTCTCTCCTCATTTGCTATTTGTGAGATTTCAGTATCAAACTCATTTAAAACCTCATAAAAGCTCTCAATTTCGCGGACTGGAACATTTTTGTTAACAGAATGCACATAGTTGCTAACTATATGTGCCATTTTTTGATTAATTTCCTTACCGCTGTCGGTTAAATAAAAGCTTGTTTTATATTTTTTTGAAGGATTTTCTTCCCTCTCGATATATCCTTTTTCTAAAAGCTCATTTGTAATGCGAGAAATAAAAGCCTTATCTACTCCACATGCCTCTGCAAGAGCTGATGATGAAAGACCATTTTTTGTCTTTGCAAGCTGAAGCATACACATAACATGTGCTGAACGAAGCCCATATGGCTCCATTTCCTTATCCGCTATTCGTTTTATATTTTTTGAAATCCTTTCAATTAACAAAACAAATGGCGTAAATCTTGTGTTGTCCATTATCCCTCCTAATAATTATCGCAGTGTTGTTGACTACTCAACATTTTAATTATACAACAATTATTTGATTTTGTCAAGTTATTTATAATTTTTGCTTTTTTTCAACTTAATTATGATAAAATTTATTTTTTCAATTTTTTTCTGTTGAATTACCCACGTGTGTGTGATATAATAATAACAATCAAAATAAAAGGAGATTTCCAAATGGCAAACAGATTTATCTTAAACGAAACATCTTATTTTGGCACAGGCTCAAGAGAGGTTCTCGCTGACGAAATTGCAAAAAGAGGCTTTCAAAAGGCTTTTATCGTAGCTGATGCTGACCTTATTAAATTCGGCGTTGTTGGTCTTGTTACTGACGTTTTAGCTGAATTCCCTTATGAGATTTTCTCTGAATTCAAGGCTAATCCAACTGTTACAAACGTAAAAGACGGTGTTGCAGCTTACCAAGCTTCAGGTGCTGACTTTATCGTTGCTATCGGTGGTGGCTCTGCTATTGATACAGCAAAGGCTATCGCTATTATTATTAACAACCCAGAATTTAGTGATGTTGTTTCTCTTGAGGGCGTTGCTGATACAAAGAACAAGTGCGTTCCAATTATCGCTCTTCCAACAACTGCTGGTACAGCTGCTGAGGTTACAATCAACTATGTAATAACAGACGAGGTATCTGGCAGAAAGATGGTATGCGTTGACCCTAACGATATTCCTGTTCTTTCAATTATTGATGCAAGACTTATGGCTACAATGCCACCATCACTTACAGCTGCTACTGGTATGGATGCTCTTACACACGCAATTGAGGGCTACATCACAAAGGGCGCTTGGCACCTTTCAAATATTCTTGAAATCAACGCTATCAAAATCATTGCTGACAACCTAAGAGACGCTACATTTGATGGCTCAAATATGCAAGCAAGAGAGCAAATGGCTCTTGGTCAATATGTTGCAGGTATGGCATTCTCTAATGTTGGTCTTGGCTGTGTTCACTCAATGGCACACCCACTTGGCGCGAGATTTGATATTCCTCACGGTGTTGCAAATGCACTTCTTCTTCCAGTAGTTATGGAATTCAATATGCCTTCTTCAATTGTTAAGTATGGCAGAATTGCTAAAGCTATGGGTGTTGATACAACAGGTATGACAGAGGAAGAGGCAGCTCAAGCAGCAGTTGATGCGGTTAAGAAGCTTTCACTTGACCTTAGCATTCCTCAAACACTTTCAGAAATTGGCATTCCTTATGATGCTCTTCCACAGCTTGCAAACGATGCATTTAATGATGTTTGCACAGGTGGCAACCCACAACCTATTACTGAAGAGGATATTCTCGAGCTTTACAATAAGGTATATCAATAAATATTTTAAAAAGCCAAGTAAAGACTTGGCTTTTTTCTTTTTTATATTGAAATAAGTGGCTATTTTTGGTATAATATAATGTATGAATATATTTAATGAAATAAAAAATTGTGCAGATGCCTCCTACAAGGACTTCTCGGCTAAGCTTATTCCTAATATAAGCAAGGACGAAATTCTTGGTGTGCGTGCGCCCATGGCGAAAAAAATCGCTAAAAAATATGCCTCGCTAAGCGAAGGACAAGAATTTTTATGTGCCCTTCCTCATGCTTATCATGACGAAAATATAGTACACGCCTACATGCTTGGCTATACTAAGGCTGACAATTCAAAAATGCAAGAGCATATTAAGAATTTTTTGCCTTATATAAACAACTGGGCAGTGTGTGACTCGCTTTGTGCATCACTTAAGGGATTTTTCAAAAACCCCGATACGTGTCTTGATTTCGTGCTTGACAGCTTGAAAGATGAGTATGTATATTCCGTGCGCTTTGGTCTTGTTTGCCTACTTGATTACTATGTATCAAGTGAGTATGAAAATGTACTTTTTAAGGTTGTAAAAAGCATAAAAAGCGACGAGTATTATATTAATATGGCACTTGCTTGGCTTGTGTCGGTTATGCTTGTTAAAATGTATGACTCTACCCTTTCGCTACTTAAAAGCAACGAGCTTAGCGCTTGGGTGCATAATAAATCTATACAAAAGGCGTGTGAAAGCTATCGAATTAGCGACACGCAAAAGACTTACCTAAAGGGGTTAAAAAGATGAAGGTTCATATAAAAAAGCTAAATGAAAATGCGATTATTCCAACCTACGGCTCTGAATTTGCAGCGGGGGCTGACCTTTATGCTTGCATTGATGAGGAGGTAACTATTTTACCAAACGAAACAAAGCTAATTAAGACAGGTCTTGCAATCGAGGTGCCACAGGGCTATGGTGCTTTTATTTATGCAAGAAGTGGCTTAGCATCTAAGCGCGGACTTGCACCTGCTAACAAGGTTGGCGTTGTTGACTCTGACTATCGTGGCGAGGTTATGGTTGCTCTTCACAACCACTCAAGCGAGGCACAGACAGTAGGTGTTGGTGAAAGAATAGCACAAATGGTAATTGCGCCATTTTTAAAGGCTGACTTTACAGTGGTTGAGGAGCTTTCCGACACACAGCGCGGTGCAGGTGGCTTTGGCTCAACTGGAACAAAATAAGAGGTGTAAAATTGAACAGCACTAAGGGTTATGTATTTTTTGTGCGCCATGGTCAAACTGACTGGAACTTAAAAAAGCTAATGCAGGGGCGCGATGAAATTCCACTAAACCAGACAGGACTTATGCAAGCTAACTGGGCGGCTAATGCAATAAACGAGGCTTGTGTGCGCTCTGGTTTGAAATTTGACAGGGTTTTATCAAGCCCTCTTAGTCGTGCAAGTGTCACAGCTAAGACTATTGCTGATAAAATTGGTTGCAACGACTTTTCTATCGATAAGAGGCTCATAGAGCGTGATTTCGGTGAGCAATCCGGCAAGCCTTACGATTTTGGTTCTCCCTTTATAACAGGTAATGATGACACCATAAAGGGTCTTGAAAGGGTTGAGGATGTTTATTCTCGCATGGCTGATTTTATAAAAGAGGTTGCAATCCCTGGCAAAAAAATAATTGCTGTTTCACACGGCTCAGCAACTGGTGTTATAACCTCGCGCACCAAAAAGCTTTATGATAAGGATGCGGTTGCACGTGTTTTGCATAACTGCCATATGGTAATTTTCTCATATGACGGTGCAGAGATTTTAGTTGAGGGGTATGATATTTCCCCTGAAGATTTAGATAAATTGGAGTTAAAATGAAAAAGGTACTTGCTATTTTCTTTGCGATTCTTTCTCTTTCACTTATTTTAATTTCTTGTGGTGATGATGAAAAGGAATCAAAATATGACGAAAATTATGTATATGATGGCACCTCTCTTGTTGGAAAATGGCAGGAGAGTGTCCAAAATGACGAGTTTTATCAGGTATATGATATTTCAGAGGACAAAATTATTTTGACCTCGTATTCATTTGGCATTATGATGCAAGAGATTACTGCCACCTACCACGTAGAGGACAACAATACACTCGTTGTCGCTTGGGGTGATGGCTATGTTGATAGAAACAAATTTTCAATAACTAATGATAAAACTGTTGTTATAACTCAGGTTATTGCCTCTTCAACCAGTGAAATGGAGCTTGTGCCATATAATCTTGAATGGAACAAGGACAACTCAAAAATTGTAGGCACATGGCAAAGCAATGATTATGAGGGCGAGACCTTTACATTTAGAAGCAACTACACTCTATATGTTGAGGGAGAAAAGGACTCATATACTATTTCATATGCCACCAAGGGAAATACCCTTACTTTTGGAGGCGAATTTGTAGATAATTTCAAGGAGGAGGTAAAT
>JAZOCP010000162.1:0-1706 GCA_045596585.1 Eubacteriales bacterium | reverse complement strand
ACTTCAAATATTTCAGACATTGTGGCAGACTCCGAATTTAAGGTGTTTGCAGGTGCAATCGCAAACGGTGGCTCTGTAAGAGCTATTAATGTAAAGGGTGGCGCTAAGTTCTCAAGAAAGGAAATTGACCAGCTAACAGAAAAGGCAAAGCACTACCACGCAAAAGGTCTTGCTTGGCTAAAGAACACAAATGGTGAAATTTCCTCATCATATGCAAAATTCCTAACCGAGGCTGAAAATAATGCAATTATTGAGCGTCTTGGTGTTGAGTCTGGCGACCTTGTATTAGTTGTTGCTGATAAGAATAAGGTTGTATTTGATACCCTTGGTGCACTTCGTTGTGAGTGTGCTAAGCGCTTAGGCCTACTTGACCCATTTGACTTTAAATTCTTATGGGTTACTGAATTCCCACTATTTGAGTATAGTGAGGAGGACGGTCGCTTCTATGCTATGCACCATCCATTTACACAGCCAATGGTTGAGGACTACGAGTATATTGATACTGACCCAGCAAGAGTAAGAGCAAGAGCATACGATATCGTGCTCAACGGTACAGAGCTTGGTGGTGGTTCAATTAGAATTAACACAACAGAAATGCAAGAGCATATGTTCTCAGTTCTTGGTATTTCCAAGGAGGACGCAAGCGAGAAGTTTGGCTTCCTACTTGAGGCGTTTAAGTATGGCGTGCCACCTCATGGTGGACTTGCATTCGGTCTTGACCGCTTAGTTACACTTTTACTTGGTCTTGAGGACATTCGTGATGTAATTGCGTTCCCTAAGGCACAAAACGCATCTGAAATTATGTCAAAATGCCCATCATTTGCAAACCCAGACGACCTAAAGGAGCTTGGCATTGCAATAATTTCCGACGAGGAATAATTTAAAAAGGAGTATGCCGTCTGCAAAAACAGACGGCATATTTAAAAATATGCAAACGATAAATGATGCACTAAATAAGCTCTCAAAATCAAAATTTAGGTCACGCTTTAAGCTTTCAAAAAAGGATGTTGACTATATAAACGAAAAGGGTATAGATAAAATAAGAGAGCACGCATATGACTTTATAAAAAAGAGACTTGCCCCTATTAATATACCAAATGATGGAGCACAAACGCCAACGAGCGGGCACCCTGTTTTTAAGGCTCAACACGCTTGTGCCTGTTGCTGTCGTGGGTGCTTAAATAAGTGGTATGGGGTGCAAAAGAATATAGAGCTAACAAATAAGCAACAAGAAAAAATAGTAAATTTGCTTATGGCTTGGATAGAAAAAGAGCTTTTAAAAAATGGATAAGAAAAACTATACATATATACTAAGGTGTGCAGACGACACGCTTTACTGTGGCTGGACAAACGACCTTGAAAAAAGACTAAAAGCACATAATGAGGGCAAAGGCGCAAAATACACGCGCTCACGCCTGCCCGCTTGCCTTGTCTATTTTGAGGAATTTGACACACCAATTGAAGCCCAAAAAAGAGAATATAGAATAAAAAGGCTATCAAGAAAAGAAAAGCTAAAACTAATAGAAAACAAATAAAAAACGGACACGTCTGTGCCCGTTTTTTTATTGTATAACGAAAACCACGCGATAGTCGCGAGGTTCAAAAGAGGTTTAACCGATGAGCAAAAAGTAAACAAGAGAGACAAGAAATATTTTGAAAAAGGCTCCTTTGAAAAGGGAGCTGTCAGCTTTGCTGACTGAGGGATT
>JAZOCP010000161.1:0-9785 GCA_045596585.1 Eubacteriales bacterium | reverse complement strand
CTTCTTTTCGGTTGCGGCTAAGTCCTTATAATATTGGTCATCCTTTGTTGCATCCCACTCTATAGCGGTTGCATTTACAAACTTGCCGTTGTTTTTAAGCGTGGTCAGGATTGCTTTTAAGGCTTCATATTCTGTTTGGTCACCCGTATAGAATATAACCATTCCGCTTGCACCGCTATCAAACAGGTGAGAGCCTGATGTTGGCACCATAGTATCTGACATATAAACGTATTTAAGCGAGTTGCATCCGTAAAGCATGCTTTGAACATTATATTCAGTCAAGCCTTTACCCGCTTTAGCACCTAAACGAACGGTTTCAAGTCCGCTACAATACATAAACACATTGTTTCCGAGATTTACAACCGAGTTGGGAATTGTTATTTCCTTCAAGGCTGTGCATCTGTTAAAGGAGTTTTGTTGAATAGTTTCAAGCTTTGAGTTTTCAGCAAAATCAACATCAACAAGAGAAACACATTCATAGAATGGATATCCGTCATTTGAATGTCCGTTTGAATAAATAATAGTTACGTTTGCAGGAATATCTACCGAATACAGATTCTTCGCCTTATAAAACGCTACTGCCGAAATACTTTCAAATGGAGCTTCGTCAGGAATTGTACAATCAATTACCGGTGTAGACTGACAAACGCGTTTTGGCAACTCGGTTAGAGTGTTTGGCAAGGTAAGATACAAAAGATTACTTTTATCAGTTGCAAAATCGTATGTATTACCATATCCATCACCAGAAAGATTAAGTGTTAAAATACCGGAATTGTTTGGAAAATATACGCTAACCAAGCTAAGCTCTTTTTCCGTATTAACATACTTATAAACACCTGCATCGGAAAGTGATGCGTGCTCACCGGTTGTATCAAGCGTCAAGAAGCTTGCAACTGTATGAACTGTGTCGGTTTCTGTGGTTTCAGTGCTTACAATATACCAGGTTAATGCATTACCGTTTTCATCAGTGTTTGGGAAGCTACCCTCGTAGCTGTCGAAAATGCGGTCTGCGTTTTCATCAACCCCTGTAAAAAGCGTTGTACCGTCTGCTGTTTTATAAACAATTGCAGCAGATGCGGTAACTGCAAATACTAACGACAGCATAGATACAAGCAACAAGGTTAAAAGAATTTTCTTTTTCATAATTTTTCTCCTAAATTTAGTATTTACGCATATATTATAGCATTTTTAGTAATTATTGTCAATCTATCAAGTACCGAGTTTTTAATTTCTACCTTTTGCACAACTAAAAACAATTATTTTCAAGCAAGTGTGAAAAAACAAATAAAAAAGTCGCACCCTGTGTGCGACTTTTTTATTTTTTGATTTGTGCAAATTAGCTAAGATTAGATTTCTACAACTTGTGTTGCATTCGTTTTTCTAACTATAACCCCACTGTAAATGCGTCACTTGGCAGGGTACAAGAGGAGCTGACCTACAAAAGCGGGAGGAGCAAGCCCCTCCCCTACAGTCGGAATGACAAATTATTTTATAACTGCAATTAGCTCTACCTCACAAAGGGCGCCCTTTGGTAGGTCCTTTACTGCAACACAGCTTCTTGCCGGCTTAGAGGTAAAATACTTAGCATAAACCTCGTTAAATGCGCCGAAGTCGGAAATTTCGTCAAGGAAGCAAGTGGTTTTTACTACATTTTCAAAGCTTGTGCCAGCCTCAGCCAAAACTGCGCCGAGGTTTTTCATAACCTGCTCTGTTTGGGCGGTAATATCTGTTGCTTCAATATTTCCTGTTTCTGGGTTTATTGGAATTTGACCAGAGGTATATAGCATATTGCCACAAATGATTGCTTGTGAGTATGGTCCTATTGCACCTGGTGCTTTATCTGTTGATACTTTTTTTAACATAGTTTTCTCCTTTAAAAATCCCTCCGTCTGCCAAAGCAGACACCTCAGCACAAGGCATACCCACAAGGGGCACCTTTACAAAGGAGGCTTTCAAGAGATTTTTCAATTTAAACAATAGTGTATTTTAGACACGTGGTTGTGGTTTTATGAATTATAGCAGCTTGAAGCCGAAGTCTGTTAGTGCTTTTTTAATTTCCTTAATATGGTCGTAGTTTCTTGTTTCAAGCATTATTCTTAAGTAGCAGCCTGTAACATCTGAGCCTTCGTTTGCTCTTTCGTGGTGGACTGAAATTACATTACCACCGAGGTCAGCTATAATTCTTGAAACGTTCTTTAATTGTCCTGGCTTATCAGCAAGCTCTATCATTAGCTGAGCGGTTCTGCCTGACATAAGTAAGCCTCTTTTTATAACACGAGAAAGAATTGTAACGTCAATGTTACCACCAGACAAAAGGCATATTGTCTTTTTACCTGCGATATCAAGCTTGCCAAACATAGCAGCAGCAACTGCTATTGCGCCAGCACCCTCAGTAACGAGCTTATGCTGTTCCATTAGTGCAAGTATAGCGGCTGAAATTTCATCATCAGTTACTGTTACAATTTCGTCAACGTACTTTGAGCAAATTTCATATGTAAGGTCGCCTGGCTTTTTAACTGCGATACCATCAGCGATTGTTGAAACTGAAGGCAATTCTTCAATTTGTCCGTCCTTTATAGACTTATACATTGATGGTGCGCCTACAGCTTGAACACCATAAACCTTTACGTGTGGCTTAAGTGTTTTTAGTGTATAAGCAATACCAGAAATTAGTCCGCCACCACCGATAGGTACTATTACTGCATCCATATCAGGGAGCTGCTCTATTAATTCAAGTGCAATTGTGCCCTGTCCTGCAATTACGTCCTCGTCATTGAATGGGTGAATAAATGTATAGCCTTCCTTGTCGCGTAGTTCAAGCGCTTTATTATATGCATCATCGTAAACGCCCTCAACTAAGCAAACCTCTGCACCATAACTTTTAGTTGCCTCAATTTTTGAAATTGGTGCACCGTCTGGAAGACAAATTACTGATTTTATTCCGTTTTTCTGTGCTGCAAGTGCAACGCCCTGTGCGTGGTTACCCGCTGAGCATGCAACAACGCCCTTTGCTTTTTCAGCCTCACTTAGGTTGGACATTTTATAATATGCGCCTCTTACCTTAAATGAGCCTGTAATTTGTAGGTTTTCAGTTTTTAGGTATAGCTCTGTGTCCTTTGCGAGCTTTGGGGCACGGATTATATCTGTTTGGCGCACTACACTTTTTAATGCATAGCTTGCGCGATATACATTGTCAATTGTCAACATATTTCCTCTTTCTTGACACAGGGTCGCCCCTTTTTTGTCAATTCTACTTTAATTGCTTTCTGTACTTATAATTAAATCTATGAATTGCTCAGCGCATCTTGCAGAACGATAACCACGATTTAGAGCAAATGCCTCTGCCTTAACAAATAGCTCATTTTCGTCCATAGTAACACCTTTTCTGCGTGCTAATTCCTTGATAATTTCAAGGTAGAGTGGCTTTGATGGCTTTGCAAACAAGATTGTTAGACCAAATCGCTCAGAGAGTGAAAGTGTTTCTTGAACGGTATCGTTTCTGTGAATATCACTGCCTTCTCTATCGCCAAAGCTTTCCTTTACTATATGACGGCGATTGCTTGTTGCATATATAACTGCATTTTTAGCCTTAGCACTTGCAGAGCCCTCAAGAGTTGCCTTAAGCATGCTAAAGTTGTCGTCATTTTTGTTAAATGAAAGATCATCTATGAAGATGATAAATTTAAGCGGATTCTTTGCAATTTTCGCCATTATCTTTGGTAAAAGAAGGAGTTGATTTTTTCTAATTTCAATTAAGCGAATACCACTATCAAACAAGTGGTTTGCCACAGCCTTTACGGTTGAGGACTTTCCTGTTCCAGCATCGCCATATAAAAGTATATTTGCAGCTGGCTGTCCCTTTATAAACACCTCTGTATTATCAAGCACCTTTTTTCTTTCCTCTTGATAACCGATAAAGCTGTCAATGCTTATCTTATCAGCACTTTCAACAGGAACAATTTCGCCATCATCGGTTGAAGAAAACATACAATTGAAGGCAAATATGCCATAGCCATATTTATGTATGCTCTTTAGTCTTTCCTTATAAGATTTTTCTATATCAACCTTGGTTGTATCGTACTCTGGTAGCTTTGTGCTGATTTTCATATCAAGTGAAAAGCTATCGCTTGTAATAGATGAAAGCTCAGTTAAAGTATTCAACTCAAATATAAGTGATTTTTCAATATTTTTATTGATTTCTTCACCATGAGAAAGTGCTTTTACATATACGTTTTCATCTTCAAATAGTGCTTTTTTAATACACTCGGACAAATTTGCACCATTTTTGTAAATTTCAGATACAAACTTGCCATATTTTTTAAGCTTTTCCTGCTTTTCTTCCTCTTCGCAATAATCTATAAATGCTTTTATAACTGGTGTTTTTAAAACACCTCTTGTTACTGTGAAAAGACAGAGTGAGGAATATACTTCTGTTATTTTTGACATATTATTTCCTGCTTAAAGATTCTCAATGATTTTTTCTGTTACTTCTTTTGTTGTTAGGTACTCGCCACCGTGAGCTAAGTCTGCTGTACGATATCCAGCATTTAATACCTTGTCAACTGCATTTACAATTGCATCGCTTTCTTCCTTTAGTGAGAAGGAATAAAGGAGCATCATAGCGCCTGAAAGAATTGTTGCAATTGGGTTTGCAATATTTTTGCCAGCAATATCAGGGGCTGAGCCGTGAATTGGCTCGTAAAGACCAACAGTTGAATAACCAAGTGATGCTGATGGGAGCATACCTATTGAGCCTGTGATTTGTGAAGCCTCATCGGAAAGAATATCACCAAACATATTTGTTGTAACGATTACGTCAAATTGTGCAGGGTTACGAACAAGCTGCATTGCTGCATTATCAACAAGCATATCGGAAACTACAACGTCTGGGTAGTCCTTTTCCATTTCGTGAACTATCTTTCTCCAAAGACGTGAGGAATCAAGCACGTTTGCCTTATCAATGC
The DNA here is from genome assembly GCA_045596585.1 of Eubacteriales bacterium. GTDB lineage: Bacteria > Bacillota > Clostridia > Oscillospirales > CAG-272 > RGIG2000. The sequence continues at coordinate 4,821 of JAZOCP010000161.1, read as the reverse complement.
TTGTTAGCTTGCCATTTCTCTTTCTTGCAGATTCGTATGCTACCTTGCAAATTCTTTCAATTTCCATACGGGAATAGCACTCTGTATCGTATGCTTCCTCACCATATTTACCCTCTCTCATACCACGTTCACCAAAGTAAATACCACCTGTTAGCTCACGTACGATTAAAATATCAAAGCCATTTGCAACGATATCTGCACGAAGTGGACAGTCATCCTTTAGTGCTGGGTAAAGCTTAGCTGGACGTAGGTTTGTAAAGAGTCCCATTGCCTCACGGATGCCAAGAAGTGCCTTTTCAGGACGCATATTGCCTGGGAGAGTGTCCCATTTTGGCCCACCAACAGCACCAAGAAGTACACTGTCGGAAGCTAAGCATCCCTTAACTGTTTCCTCTGGTAGTGGCTTGCCTGTTTGGTCAATTGCTGAACCACCTATTAGATATGGTGTGAAGTTAAATGTGTGACCAAATTTTTCGCCAACTGCCTTTAGCACCTCAACAGCGCTATCAACAATCTCAGGGCCTATTCCGTCACCCTTTAATAATGCTATATTGTATGTCATAATATTACCTCGTTTTAGTTGAGCTCACCCTTTTTGATAGACTCGATAAGTCCACCATTGGTGATAATCTTTTGAATAAACTCTGGGAATGGTTGAGTTTTAAACTCTTTACCTGTTGTTAAGTTGTATATAATTCCATTATCAAGGTCTGCTTCTACCTTGTCACCGTCATTTATGTTGGCAACTGCTTCTGGACATTCAAGAATTGCAAGACCAATATTGATTGAGTTACGATAGAAAATTCTTGCAAAGGTATTTGCAATTACCAAGGAAATACCACTTGCTTTAATTGCGATAGGTGCGTGCTCTCTTGATGAGCCACATCCAAAGTTGTCACCTGCCACCATAATGTCGCCAGCCTCTACTCTTTTTGTAAAGTCCTTATCAAGGTCCTCCATACAGTGAGAGGCAAGTTCCTTGTGGTCACTTGTGTTTAAATATCTTGCTGGGATAATTACGTCTGTATCTACATTATCGCCATATTTGATTACTTTTCCTGTAAATTTCATAATTATCCTCCTTATATTTTAGCTGGGTCTGCAATTTTGCCTGCAATTGCGCTTGCGGCAGCAACTGCTGGAGATGCGAGGTAAACCTCACTTGTTACGTGACCCATTCTACCAACAAAGTTACGGTTAGTTGTAGCAACTGCACGCTCACCAGCGGCTAAAATTCCCATATAACCACCAAGGCAAGGTCCACAGGTTGGAGTTGAAACCACACAGCCTGCATCAATAAAGATTTTAACAAGACCATTTTCAATAGCCTTAAGATATATATCTTGAGTTGCTGGAATGATAATTGCACGAACATTTTTAGCAATCTTTCTACCCTTAAGTATCATTGCAGCCTCTTCAATGTCCTTATATTGGCCATTTGTGCAAGAGCCAATAACTACTTGGTCAATTGTGATATCTCCAATTTCGTCAAAGGTCTTTGTGTTTTCTGGTAGATGTGGGAAAGCAACGGTTGATTTAATAGTAGAAAGATCAATTTCATAAACCTCATCATACTCTGCGTCCTCGTCTGCCTTGTAGGAAACGATTTCACGGTCGCTTCTTTCTTTTATGTAAGCGATTGTTTGCTCGTCAACCTCGAAAATACCATTTTTAGCGCCTGCCTCAATTGCCATGTTGCAAATTGTTAGACGGTCGTAAATTGTAAGGGATGAAACGCCCTCACCAACGAATTCCATTGACTTATAAAGAGCTCCATCAACACCGATTTTACCGATGATATGAAGAATAACGTCCTTACCGGAAACGTATTTGTTGAGTTTGCCCTTTAAAACAAACTTAATTGCGCTTGGCACCTTGAACCAAGCCTTGCCGGTTGCCATACCACAAGCCATATCTGTTGAGCCAACACCTGTTGAAAAAGCACCTAAGGCGCCATATGTACAGGTATGTGAGTCAGCACCTATAACAACATCGCCACTAACTACAAGTCCCTTTTCTGGAAGTAGCGCGTGCTCAATGCCCATTCTACCAACGTCATAGAAGTGTGTAACCTCCTTGTCGTTACAGAATTCACGGCACATTTTGCATTGCTCAGCAGCCTTTATATCTTTGTTTGGTGCAAAGTGGTCCATAACCATAGTTACCTTTTCCTTGTCATAAACCTTATCTACACCTATTTTATTAAATTCCTTAATTGCAACAGGAGAGGTAATATCATTACCCAAAACTCTATCAAGATTTACTAAAATGAGTTGTCCTGCCTCTACCTTGTCAAGCCCTGCGTGGGAAGCCAAGATTTTTTGAGTCATTGTCATTGACATAATATGTACTCCTTTCAAAATAGCATACCAAAAAGCACCAAAAATAATGCTCTTTGGTATACCCACCACACAAGGTGGTGGGAAAATCCTTCAGTCGGCTATGCCGACAGCTCCCTTTTCAAAGGAGCCTTATCTGTTAATAATAGCACCTTTGTCAGCTGAACTAACAAGCTTAGCATATCTTTTTAAATAACCAGTTAAATTCTCTTTTGTTTTAATTGGCATTTCTTGTTTTCTCTTTGCAAGCTCTTCGTCGCTTACCTTGAGCTCAATTCTATATTCAGGAATATTGATTGAGATAATATCTCCGTCCTTAACGTAAGCGATTGTACCACCACTTACAGCCTCTGGAGAAACGTGACCGATCGATGCACCACGGGTTGCACCTGAGAAACGTCCATCGGTGATAAGAGCAACGTCCTTATCAAGACCCATACCAGCAATTGCTGATGTTGGGGAAAGCATTTCTCTCATACCAGGGCCACCACTTGGTCCCTCATAGCGAATAACAACAACATCGCCCTTAACTATTTTGCCTGCGTAAATTGCGGCAATAGCCTCCTCCTCGCTCTCGTAAACCTTTGCAGGTCCCTCGTGAACGAGCATTTCCTTAGCTACTGCACTTCTCTTAACCACGCATCCGTCTGGAGCTAAATTGCCCTTTAAAACTGCAATACCACCAGTTTTTGAATATGGGTTATCAACTGTGCGAATTACAGTTTCGTCATAGTTTTTAGCGCTTGCAATATTCTCGCCAAGAGTTTTACCTGTTGCGGTCATAACGCTTGTATCAAGAAGTCCAAGCTTATCAATTTCCTTAAGCACTGCATAAACGCCACCTGCTTGATATAGATCCTCCATATATGTAGGGCCAGCAGGAGCTAAGTGACAGAGGTTAGGTGTTTTTTCGCTAATTTCATTTACGAAATCAAGGTCAAATTCAACACCACACTCATTTGCAATAGCTGGTAGGTGAAGCATACTGTTAGTTGAGCAACCAAGTGCCATATCGGCAGTAATTGCGTTTTTAATAGCTGCCTCAGTCATAATATCTCTTGGTCTAATATTCTTCTTTATAAGCTCCATAACCTGCATACCAGCATGCTTAGCAAGCTCAATTCTTGCAGAATATACAGCAGGAATTGTTCCGTTGCCACATAAGCCCATGCCAAGAACCTCAGTTAAGCAGTTCATAGAGTTGGCTGTGTACATACCTGAGCAAGAGCCACAGGTAGGGCATTCTTCATTTTGAAATTCACAGAGTCCACACTCATCAAGTGTGCCTGCCTTATATGAGCCAACTGCCTCAAACATACTTGAAAGACTTGTCTTATGTCCGTCAACTCTTCCTGCAAGCATAGGTCCACCACTTACAAAAACAGTAGGAATATTAAGTCTTGCAGCAGCCATTAGTAAGCCTGGTACGTTTTTGTCACAGTTAGGAATCATAACAAGACCATCAAAGCCGTGTGCCATAACCATAGCCTCAGTTGAGTCGGCAATTAAGTCACGGGTAACGAGCGAGTATTTCATACCCACGTGACCCATAGCAATACCATCACAAACTGCAATAGCTGGGAACATAATTGGTGTTCCACCCGCCATAGCAACGCCAAGCTTTACAGCCTCAGTAATTTTATCAAGGTTCATATGACCTGGCACTATCTCATTATATGAGCTTACAATACCGATAAGGGGTCTATCAAGCTCCTCCTTGGTTAGTCCAAGTGCCTTATATAATGAACGGTGTGGTGCATTATGTGAACCATTTACAATTGTATCTTTTATCATTTTTGCACTCCGTTTATTGTTGACGGGAGGGATGACCCCTCCCCTACAATTTAGATTTTATTAGTTATTGATAAACTTCTCTTCGTCAGCCCAGCTATAAAGCTTTCTGATGTCCTTACCAACTACCTCTGATGGATGCTCAGCAGCGATCTTTCTCATTGCGTTGAAGTGAACTTGGCTACCCGCATCGCTCATGTCAAGTAGGAAATCCTTTGCAAATGTACCATCTTGGATGTCTGAAAGAACCTTCTTCATAGCCTTCTTTGTGTCCTCAGTAATAATCTTTGGACCTGTGATGTAGTCACCATACTCAGCTGTATTAGAAATTGAGTATCTCATACCCTCAAAGCCACTTTGATAAATAAGGTCAACGATGAGCTTCATCTCGTGAATACACTCAAAGTATGCGTTTCTTGGGTCATAACCAGCCTCAACAAGAGTTTCAAAGCCTGCTTGCATAAGTGCACAAACACCACCACAAAGAACTGCTTGCTCACCGAAGAGGTCTGTTTCTGTTTCTGTTCTAAATGTTGTTTCAAGAACACCTGCTCTTGCACCACCAATACCGAGTGCATAAGCAAGACCGAGTTCAAGTGCGTCACCTGTTGCGTCTTGGTGAACAGCGATAAGACAAGGAACACCCTTACCTACTTGGTACTCTGAAAGTCGGAGGCCAAGCGGTCTTAGG
>JAZOCP010000160.1:0-2238 GCA_045596585.1 Eubacteriales bacterium | reverse complement strand
ATTAATCATTTTTATTTTCCTCGCACGCGGGTGCTTTTTCGTATCTTACAAACTCATATGTTGAGGTTTTGGCCCTTTCGCACATACACTCATAAACCTGATCACGTAGATGCTTTCTTTGCTCCTTGGGAGAGAGGTCAGTGTTTGGGTAGAATGGACCATCAACATAAGTAATAACCTTAGGCTTTTTAGAAAAACGTCTTTTATGGTATGTGTTTGTAAAGCAGAAAACAGGTACCTCAAGCCTTTGTGGGTAGGTAAAGGAAACATCACCAAATGGTCTTATTTTGGTATAGTAAGGCCAAATGTGTGCCTCTGGGTAAACAATGACACATTTTTTCTCTTTGATTCTTTTGTTAATGGCTGATATAAAATTTTTGTAAGCCCCCTTAGTATCAGGCAAGGGAAGAGCACCAAGATAAGGTGTTAGCTTGCCAAGAAAGGGCATTGAAACATTGTTCGCGTGAACAATGACATAATTGTGCTTTGGAAAGTTTGTGAAGTGAGGAGTTAAAGCATCTCCTAAATCATGTGTGTGATTTCCGTAAAGAAAATAGCCTGTGAATTTGAATTTTTTAAGAAGCCTTTTGTTTACAATTTTTTGTCTTGCGATAAATGTTGAATAAAATTTTGCAGCTGGGGTAAAGATTAATCTATACCAAAAGAAACGCGCAATTTTATCAAAAAAAGAAGAGCGAATATATTTATAATCATCGCCAATGTGCTTAGGTGTTATTTTTGCACTTGAAAACTCGTCGTTTAATTCGTCCTTGTAATAATACACCGTTTGCTCCTTCACAAGCTCAGCTCCTTCCCCAAAATATCGTAAGAAACAAGGCGTTTCACAATATGAATATTACCAAAAAACATTAATAGAGTAAAGGACATTATTAAAAAGAGACTCTAAAAATAAAAATCTACAATCTAAAAATGTGAGAAAAGGCACTCTACAAATTGTAGAATTGCCAAAAAACCCTTGATTTTTCTATATTATTGCGTTATAATATAAAAAACAATATTCTACATATATGAATTTTGCAAGGGGTGAAATTGCAAAAGCTTCATGGAGGAATTATGAAAGATGTTAAATCAATAGTTTCTGCCAACTTAGCCACCTTGCGTAAGCAAAAGGGAATTACTCAGGCAGAGCTTGCAGAAAAATTAAATTATTCAGATAAAGCAATATCAAGGTGGGAAAAAGGAGATACCTTGCCTGACTTAAATGTGCTTTATGAAATATGCGAATTTTATGGTGTCACACTGAATGACTTGGTAAGTGATACTTGCTTGGCACCTAAGGATGATAAAAAAACAAAAAAGCTACAAAAAATGTATCGTGTTTGGCTATGTATTTTAGCAGCCGCATCTATTTTGCTATTTGCAACAATATGGTTTATTGTAAATCTTGTTACAGTTGAGCAAGAGGTTTTGTGGATTACGTTCTTGTGGGCAATTCCATTTGCTTGCGCGGTGGTTATGCTAATTGGTCGTACGCTTTTTAATTGGGTTGTGCATTTTGTCCTTAGCTCAGTTACTGTATGGTCGGCACTAACCGCTACTATTTTCCATATACAGTTCTTTACAGAATTAAGGAGCAATGCAGTATGGCTTTTGTTTATTCTTGGCATTCCACTTCAGGCAATGCTATTCTTCTTCCAAATGGTATGGAAATCAAGGGCTAAGGTAATAACAAACAGAGAGGAAACTGAAAATGAAAATAGGGCAGACAAACAAGCTGACACTGAAGGTCAAGGAAGCTGACACTGCAAAAGCACATGGCAGTGGTGAGCTTTTAGTGCTTGCAACTCCTCGTATGATAGCCTTGATGGAGGAGTGTGCATATAAATGTATTTCATCTGACTTAGAAGAGGGCGCTACAACCGTTGGCACACAAATTTCAGTAAAGCATCTAAGCGCAACACCTGTAGGTATGGAGGTGTGGGTTGAGGCAGAAGTTACCGAGGTTGATGGTAGGCGTGTTGCATTTTCACTTAAAGCATATGATGAGTGTGGATTAATCGGTGAGGGTACTCACGAAAGATTTGTTGTTTATTCAGAAAAATTCACTCAAAAAACATATGCAAAATTAAATTAAATTGAATTTTACAACTCGAAAATCTTTTAACAAACTTAAAAAAGGACACCTTTTCGGTGTCCTTATATTTATTCATTCTCAAGCTCTTTTACCTTGCGTAAAATTTCCTGTGCCTCTAAAGGAAATCTTCCTAAATGGTCAGG
>JAZOCP010000159.1:0-9298 GCA_045596585.1 Eubacteriales bacterium | reverse complement strand
CCTTCACAAGATCCAAACGCCCCTAAGACTCCTTTTGAAATGCTTCCGCAAGCAGTTGTAGATCAAATGCTCGCTCAAGCTGTTGCAACACAATTAAAGCTAAGCGAAATGAAGGATGAGGATTTGTCTAATTATGCTATGGACTTAGCTCCAGTTGTAGCTAAGACGAATATTTGTAGCGCAGTTGATGCAAAAATCGCTGAAGAGGCACCTACAACCACCCTTAAGTTAGTTGCTCTTAGTGAGTTATTTGGAAATCTTTCAGATAACGAGGATGTGGAAAAGACTAACGCAACTATTGCTCTTTATTACAATGAACTAATGAAGTTCTCAAGCTCAACATACAAAGACAATCTTATCAAGCTTGGCAGCATTGAAACAGATATTCCTTCATCTATTAACCTATTTGCTTCAACATTTGAGGCTAAGGATGATATCAAGAAGGTAATTGATAATTACAATTCTAAATATACCCTTGAAAGTGGAAAGCAAATTAAATATTCTGACCTCATGGGCGATATGATGAAGTCAATTACCACAATCATTGATGCTATTACCTACGTGCTTGTTGCCTTTGTTGCAACCTCACTTATCGTATCTTCAATTATGATTGGTGTAATTACACTTATTTCAGTTCAAGAAAGAACTAAGGAGATTGGTGTACTTCGTGCAATGGGTGCATCAAAGCGTGATATTTCTCGCGTATTTAATGCTGAAACATTGATTGTCGGATTTATCTCTGGTGCATTAGGTATTGGTGTTACTATAATTCTTTCTAAGATTATAACCATTATTCTTAAATCACTTACAGATATTGAAGGACTCAAGGCTTCTCTTGGATTCTGGCCTGCGGTTATTCTTATTACAATTAGTATGCTACTTACACTCATTGCTGGACTTATTCCTTCAAGAGTGGCAGCTAAGAAGGATCCTGTAATCGCACTACGAACCGAGTAACATTGAGGCTGTCAAAACGGGTAAAAGCTAAAGAACAAAGAGGTTGCACTTGCAACCTCTTTTATTTTTGCTTTGAAATCAATTTTGAAATAATCTTTTCACCACGTAGTGGTCCCCCTGCCTTTACAAAGGAGACAAGAAAAAAACGGACACAGGTGTGTCCGTTTTTTATGTTTTTATTATTCAACAATATCTCCGCCTGTGATAGCTTCAACTTCCCAAACTGCAATTTGGTTATCCCATCCAGAGTGAACTGTGAGTGTGATTGTTGAAACATCTGCTGTTGGCTCAATTACGATTTCTGTAACATCGCCTGATTGATATGCTTGGCTATGAACTACTGTGCCATCTGCACTTGTCATATTAACCTCAACCTTATAATTGTTGTTTGTAACTGTATCAAATTTACCAGCTGCTGTTGAGCCCTTACCATTAACAGTTATAACTAATTTTTTAATACCCTTATTTCCATCAAATGCAAATACGATATTATAGTTACCTTCGTTATGTGAGCCACCAGTACCATACTCTTTGTTTCCATCTGTAAGTGCAGCAAGATTGTCCTTTACTACCCAACAGACAGAGTTTGTAGTTACTGTTGCGCTTGAAGCAATATTTTCATACTTTGTGATAACCTTTGCCTCATTAATTACTTCTCCACATGCAAGGCATTTTTCTGTTCCTGTTGAGCCATCAGCCTCAAAGGTTGGATCTTTAGCGCCTTCAATTACAACATTTAAGTGCCCGCCTGCCTCAACTGTTTCGCTTTCTACTAAGCCACAAGAAGCACATGTTTTTGTTTTTGTTCCACCTGTTGTACATGTTAAGCCTTCAATATCCCAATCACCCCAGCTATGTGATGCAGGAAGTACTTTTTCTTCTGTATCATAGCATGCTGAGCATGTTCTTGTTTCAAGACCATCTACAAGTCCTTCTTGACTACAAGCGGCATTCCTTACAGTTTCCCAATCGCTCCACTTATGCTCGCCGCTTTCATCACATGGTGTAACTCTAACTGTACCATAAACGCCGATTTCCCAAATGTATGCGCCACCGTATCTTGTATCGTTTGTAGCTGTTGCTTGAATATCAACTCTGTTAACATTTGCATTAACCTGCATATTAACCTCTGTGAGGTTAGTGGTGTCGAATTCTTGCATTTTTACCACTTCATCGCCATTGTAGCAAATGATATTAATCTTTACGATTCCATATAAAACATCTTCAATATTTGAGCTACTCCATTGGTCATAGCTTGTGCCTTTACCATTACATGCTACCATAATGCTTGATACATATGCATTCTTATCAAGTTCAAATGAAAGTGTATAATAAAGTCCCTTAGGGCTCTTTGGACAGGTTTCCTTGTTTCCATCAAACAAATATTCAACCTTCTTTTCAAATGAACCCCAAACTTCACCCTGTGGTACAGAAAGATTATCTTTGTTTGCAAGATTTGAAAGCTTTGGAAGCTTAAATGATTGCTTTAGTGTTGTTCCACAAGCCTCACAAACTGTAGTACCTGTTGTACCATCTGCTTCAAATGTTGGAGCAATGGCATCCTTTACAACCACATTAACGTGTTCACCTGGTTCAACATCCTGCTCTTCTGTTTCTTTTCCACACATTTTACATGTTCTTGTAATTGTGCCGCCTGTTTCGCAAGTCACACCCTCTGGTACAACCCATGCACCCATTTCGTGAGGAATAACTGATAATTCTGTAACGTCTTCTTCTCCACATTCCAAGCACACTCTACCGCTAAAGCCTTCAGTTGTACATGTTGGAGCCTCATAGAATGGCTCATCATCCCAACCAACACCATCATTGGTCCAGTTGTGTGGTTTCTTTTCGATAGTTTCACTCTCAACCTCAGAACAATTCTTACAGCTTCTGCTTATTGAGCCTTCTTTTGCACATGTAGAATCTACTGTTACTTCATCATTCCAATCATGACCTTTTGGTTCAAGAGTTTCGCTCTCAGTTTCAGAACAATTCTTACAGCTTCTACTCTTTGAGCCCTCTTCTGTACAGGTAGAATCTACTGTTACATAATCATTCCAGTCATGACCATTTGCTTTGGACTCAGCCTTATCGGTATGATCACATACTGAGCATACTCTCTCGCTTTCGCCGTCCCTCATACAAGTGCCAACGACAACTACTTCCCACTCACCATATTGGTGACCGCTTGCAGGAACATCTTCAGTTTCTTCAAAATGACAAACTGTACATTCTCTGCTTCTCTTACCATCCATTATGCAATTCGTTGGTTTAATTATTTTCCATTCACCAAATGTGTGCTCAGCACACTCTTCTGTGCCATTGGTTTCATCACCACAAGCCACTAATGCAAGCATCATTGTCAAGCACAAAAGTGTCATAATGATAGCCAAAATGTGTTTTTTCATAAAATACTCCTAATTTTAGTGCAATTTGCACAAATTCGCATTACTATTCTATCATTTTTTCGTTAAATTGTCAACACTTAATATATATAGAAAAATTATTTTATTAAAAAAAGAAGCAGAATTGTTTTTCTGCTTCTTTTTTATTACTCGATTGCAAGTAGCTTTGTACTGCTAACCCCATCTATTGCACCTAACTTTTCAAGCAATAGTGAAATATCTCCAACAACCTGTGAAACGTCCATTGAAATTACTACGTTTGCTCTTTGGTTTACTGGTAGATTTTGTGTAATTGTTAAAATATTTGCACCATTTTCACTTAGCTTATTTAAAACCTCAGATAAAAGTCCTGACTTATGATAAAGTGAAAATGAAATTACTGCTTTTCGGCACTCTGTGTCTGCATTTGGGGAAAATACGTAGTCCTTGTATTTATAATAAGTGCTTCTTGCTATACCTATTATTTTTGATGCCTCTGTTATGTCCTTCGCCTTTCCGCTTAATAAAAGCTCCTTTGCTTCCATAACCTTAAGATAACATTCTGGCAAAATTTCTTTATCAACGAGCAAATATTTACCCTTCATAATATAATACCTCTTGTCTTCCTTTTTCGGAGTTTTTAAATAATTGACTATAGTTCACCATATAGCTTGTATAAACTGTAAACGAAGCTAAAAATTAGTCGTTCCACACCTTTTTGTTAACCATTTTGTCAACAAAGCTTAGCATTTCGTCCTTTTCAACGGTTACGTTGTGGAAAATTGGCTTATTTTCAATATTAACAAGTGAGCCAGGGATTTTTGCACCTGTGTATTTATTTAGCTTATTTAGTGCATCAAACTCGCCCTCGTAGTCTTGACCAAGCGCGTTCATTACACTATTTGAGAACTTGTATGGTGATGCTGTTGAAAGGATAACTGTTTTGTCCTTGTTGCCTGTTTTTTCGAGCCATTTTTCATAAACACTCCACGCAACTGCTGTATGTGTATCCATCAAATAACCGTGCTTTTCGTACACGTCCTTGATAGTTTTTATAGTTTCCTCCTCGCTTGTAAAGCCAGCTTCAAACTCACTGTTGATTTTTTCGAGCTCGTCCTTTTCAAGCTTGTATTCTCCATTTTCCTTAAGCTGTGCCATATAATATGCGCATTTTTCGTCTCCACAGGTCAAGTAAAGAAGTCTTTCAAGATTTGAGGATATCAAAATATCCATAGATGGAGAATTTGTAACATAGAAGCTTCTATTTTTATTATATACTCCGTTTTCAAAGAAATCGGTCAATACCTTGTTTGCATTTGATGCACAAACAAGCTTACCAACATAAAGACCCATCTTCTTTGCAAAGTAGCCAGCTAAAATATCTCCAAAGTTACCTGTTGGCACAACAAAGTTAACCTTGTCACCCATTTTAATCTCGCCATTTAAAAGTAGGTCACGATATGCCTTGAAGTAGTATGCAACCTGTGGTGCAAGTCTTCCTATATTTATTGAGTTAGCACTTGAAAGCTTAACACCCTCTGGTAGCTCAAGGCTTGCAAAAATATTCTTAACGCCACTTTGTGCGTCATCAAAGTTTCCGCCTACTGAGCAAACACACGTATTTTTGCCATCAACTGATACCATTTGGCGCTCTTGAACTGCGCTGATACCATTTCTCGGGTAAAATACGATAATCTTAACGCCATCTACACCGCTAAAGCCAGAAAGTGCTGCTGAGCCTGTGTCACCACTTGTCGCTGTTAAAATAACAATCTCGTCCTTCATGCCTGTTGCTTTTTTAGCAGCGGAGATGAGCTGTGGCAATAGCTGAAGTGCAACATCCTTAAACGCACATGTTGGTCCATGATAAAGCTCCATTACATATGCGCCACTTACTGGTGCAAGTGGGGCAAAGTCTTCATTATCAAATTTACCATCATAAGCCTTTGATACAAGCTTGTATGCGCAAGATAGCTCACCTTCTTCATCAGCGAGCATTTTGTCGTTTGCAAATAGTAAGGAAATTACCTTACTTGATATATCCTTATTTGACATTTTTGTAAGATTTTCCATAGGAAAAACACAGCCGTCAAAGGATTTTGGCATATATAATCCCCCGTCCTTAGCAATGCCCTCGAGGACTGCCTCAGATGGAGTTTTTGAAATTTTATTATTTCTTGTGCTTAAATAAAACATTTTTTGAAATACCTCTTGATTTTTTATTTAATATATGATACACTATTCTCCATAGAAAAACAAGTGTTTTTGAAATAAAAACAAATTTTTTTTGAATTTTTCTCGGGAAGGACAAAAATTTTTATGAAAATCGCAATACTCGGTTACGGTGTTGTTGGCTCTGGTGCGTATGAAATTCTTACTAAAAATGGTTATATGGTTAAGAAGGTTCTTGATATTCGCCCACATAATGAGCTTGGTGACGTTTTAACCGCAAACTACGATGATATTTTAAACGATAAGGAAATTGGCGTTGTTGCTGAGGCAATTGGTGGTCTTGAGCCTGCACATACATTCGTTGTAAAGGCACTTAAGGCTAAAAAGTGTGTTGTCAGCTCGAACAAGCATTTAATTTGCCAGTATTATGATGAGCTTCATCAGCTTGCAAAGGAAAATGGTGTCGCCTTACGCTTTACCTCTGCTGTTGGTGGTGGAATTCCTTGGTTATATAATCTTAAAAGAACAATTAAGGGCGATGATGTTTCTAAGATAATGGGTATTATGAATGGTACTACTAACTTTATTTTAGATGCTATGATTTCAGATGGACGCGACTTTGATGAGGTTTTAAAGGAAGCTCAAGCACTTGGTTATGCCGAGGCAAACCCTTCAGCCGATATTGATGGGCTTGATGTTGCAAGAAAAACCGCTATTTCATCTTCAATTGCGTTTGATACAACTGTTACTGAGTCAAATGTTGACATCTTTTCCCTTCGCAATATTACAAAAAATGACATAGACTATATAAGAGAAAGGCTTGGTAAGACTGTTCGCTATATGGGCTTTGGTGAAAGAAATGATAATGGAACGATTTCAACATATGTTGAGCCTGTTATCTTGCCAAACGATGCTTTAGAGGCGAGTGTAAGCAAAAATTTCAACTTAATTTCCTTGTTTGGAAAAAGTGTTGGACGCCTTTCCTTCTATGGTCAGGGTGCTGGTAAATACCCAACTGGTCACGCACTTGCAACCGATGTTATTGATATTGTTAATGGCGCGTGTGAACCATGCTTACTTGGTAACAAGATAGATGTTGATAACTCTATGAAGGAAAGAAAATACTATATAAGAACAAGTGCTTCTCTTTCCTGCGATGCTTGCTCACAAGAAAAGCTTGATTCTTGTAATTATATTTTTACTAATAAAATGAAGGTTAGTGCTATGCACTCACTTGCAAAATCTATTTTAGAAAGCGACCCGCTTGCATTTTTTGCGGGTATTGAGGAATAATTTTTATGTTGAAGGTAGTTAAGTTTGGTGGCTCTTCACTTGCTAGTGCTGAAGCGTTTGCCAAGGTTAAAAATATAGTTGAGGCAGACCCTGCTCGTGCGGTTGTGGTTGTTTCTGCCCCTGGTAAAAGATTTAAGGAAGATATTAAGGTAACCGACCTTTTATATGTATGCCATGCACATATTAAATACAGCATTGGCGTTGATGATATGTTTGAAAAGGTTAAGGAAAGATATCGCGAGATATACAAGGGCTGTGGACTTAAGCAAGACCTTGAATATGAGCTTGATAAAATTGCCTCTGGTCTTAACAAAAAGGCAAGTGTTGATTACATTGTTTCAAGAGGCGAGTATTTAAACGCTAAGCTCATGGCTGAATATCTTGGCTATACTTTTGTTGATAGTGCAAGCTGGCTTGTATTTGGCTTCAATGGCAAGGTTGACTTTGACCGTTCATACAAAAATCTTTCTGATATTGTTGAAAATAATCCAAGAATTGTAGTGCCTGGCTTCTACGGTGCTACTCCTGATGGAAACATTAAGACATTTTCACGTGGTGGCTCTGATATCACTGGTGCTATTGCTGCTGCAGCTATTAATGCTGATATGTATGAAAACTGGACAGACGTTAGTGGTATTATGACTGCTGACCCACGTATTGTTGATAATCCAAGACCTATTGAAAATGTTACATTTGCAGAGCTCCGTGAGCTTTCTTACATGGGTGCGGATGTTCTTCACGAGGAAACTGTGTTCCCTGTCAGACAAAAGAGCATTCCTCTTTACATTAAGAACACTAATGATATGAACGCGCGTGGTACTCTTATTATGGAAAGCTTTGACGAGGATGAGGAGAATAAATCCACACACTTTATCACTGGTATTTCCGGCAAGAAGAACTTCTCTATTATTACAATTGCAAAAAGCCGTATGAATGACGAGATTGGCTATGTAAGACGTGCGCTTGAGGTATTTGAGAGATTTGAAATTCCAATTGAGCATATTCCAAGTAGTATTGACAGCTTCTCTGTTGTTATTGCATCCTCACATATTGAGAACTGTATGCACGAGCTTATAGCTGCTCTTAATGATGTTCTTTCTCCTGACTCAATTAAGATTGATAATGAAATTAGCTTAATCGCGGTTGTTGGCAGAAAGCTTCAATCTAATATTGGTATTGCAGGTAAGATATTTACAGCACTTGGCGAAAATGATATTAACATAAAAATGATTGAGCAAGGTGCTGACGAAATTAACATCATAATTGGTGTTCACGACAGAAACTTTAAAAAGACAATTAGAGTTCTTTATAACTTAAGCGAGGTGAATGAATAATGAAGACATATAATGTAGGCATTCTCGGCGCAACTGGCGCTGTTGGACGCGAGATGATGAAAATTTTAGAGGAAAGAAGCTTTCCAATTGGTGAGCTACGTCTTTTAGCAAGCCCACGTAGTGTTGGTAAGAAAATTCCTTTTATGGGCAAGGAACTCGAGGTTAAGCTTGCTGAGGCTGGTGCATTTGAGGGACTTGATATTGTTCTTGGTGCGGCATCTAATGCTATTGCAAAGGAGCTTGCTCCTGATATTGTTAAGGCTGGCGCAGTTTTCGTTGATAACTCAAGTGCTTTCCGTATGTGTGATGATGTTCCACTTGTTGTTCCTGAAATAAATGCTGAGGACGTAAAGAAGAATAAGGGTATTATTGCTAACCCTAACTGCTCTACTATCATTACACTTGTTGCTGTAAATGCAATTAATAAGTTGTCAAATATTAAGGGCATGATTGCCTCAACATACCAAGCAACCTCTGGTGCTGGTGCTGGCGGTCCCGTTGAGCTCCGTGAGCAAACAAAGGCACTTTTAGAGGGTGGCGAGGTTAAGAGTGAGGTTTTCCAATACCAAATTGCTGAAAACGTAATCCCACAAATCGGTGGTTTTAATGATAATGGTTACACATCTGAAGAAATGAAAATGCAAAATGAAGGTAGAAAAATCCTTCACTTACCTGAGCTTAAGGTAACATGCACTTGTGTAAGAGTTCCTGTTGTTCGCTCACACTCTATCTCTGTTACTGTTCTTACAGAAAAGAGCTTAACAGTTGACGAGGTTAAAAAGGCAGTTGGCGAGTGTGCCGGCTGTAAGCTTTATGATGATAACGAGAATAAGCTTTACCCAATGCCTCTTGTAACATCTGACCAAGACTTAGTTTTCGTTGGTAGAATAAGAAAGGACCTCGTTTTTGAAAATGCTATTTCACTTTGGTGCTGTGGTGACCAAGTAAGAAAGGGCGCTGCTACAAACGCAATTCAAATTGCTGAGGCTTTAATTAAAGAATAATAATTAAGACGGCACGTTATGTGTCGTCTTTTTTAAAGAAAGGACCTCGTTTTTGAAAATGCTATTTCACTTTGGTGCTGTGGTGACCAAGTAAGAAAGGGCGCTGCTACAAACGCAATTCAAATTGCTGAGGCTTTAATTAAAGAATAAT
>JAZOCP010000158.1:0-1604 GCA_045596585.1 Eubacteriales bacterium | reverse complement strand
AGCTTCATATGCTCCCACGTAGATTCGTTAACTCCGGAAAAGGGCGAAACAAAAATTGATTTTTGCGTCCAGTTATATAAAAAGTGTAAAATAGTGCCACCAAAGGATGTAATAGCAAAGCCTATTAGCCCCCATAGATTAGTTGTTTTTTTCACAAAATCACCTCAAAGCTTTTTAATAAAAAATATTCAAAATAGGAGCCTTTTATTCTTGAGTGGATTGACAATTTATAAAATGCAATGTATAATAAAAATATAAATTTCGCACGAGCGAAATAAATGCATATTAAAGCTTCGCACATGCGAAATATATACGCAATTAAATGGAGAAAAAATGGAGTACATAACAGTTAATGAGGCAGCAGAAAAATGGGGCGTTACCAAGCGCCGTGTACAAATGCTGTGTAATGAAAACAGAATAAAAGGTGCATTGCGCTTCGGTCCCGTTTGGAGAATTCCTTCAACAGCGGTTTTACCTAACGCAAGAAAAAAGGTTGAGACACCAAAGCTCCCAATGCCTAAAAAAAGCCCATTTCTTGATATGACAAGCCTTTATAATAAGGCAGGAGAGGCTGAAAAATGTGCTGAAATGCTAATTAATAATCCAGAGGCATATGCACTTTTCAAGGCTCAAATTGCATATCGTCGTGGTGAGATTGAAAAGGTTTATGACCACGCAAGATACTTCCTTAATTCTCATTCTGGCTTTTATGCAATTCTTGGTGGTGGTATGCTTCTTGCACTTTGCGCTATATGGCGTGGAGATATTGAGCTTTGGAATGAGGCAAAAAAGCATATATGCGAGGCACCCTGTGAAAATGAGGCTGAACGAGAGATTATTTCTCTTTCCTTAGCGATTATAGATAGCTCAATATATGATAACAAGGACTACCCAGAGTGGTTTAGATCTGGAAATTTCGAGCTTTTGCCATCTGATTCTCATCCTGCCTGTAAGGTTTTCTATATAAAATATTTGTATATGGCAGCCTTTGCAATAGCATCTAAGCAGCTTGAGCTTGAGGGAATTTCCGGCCTTGCGCTTATGAAAATGATACCAAGCATAATAGAGCCACTAATTACTCAAGCAGTGGTTGATAAAACAATAATACCTGAAATTTACTTGCGTATGTCCTGTGCAGTTGCATATCACAACTCAGGCTTAAAGGAAAAGGCAATTTCACATATAGATAAAGCCATCTCCCTTGCTGTGCCAGATGGATTATATGGTATATTAACTGAGTATGTAAGACATTTTGACGGACTTTTAGAGGAGAGAATAGCACTCGCAAGCGAAGAGGCTGCTTTGCTCGTAAAGGGCTTATATGAAAGGTACAAAATCGGTTGGGCAAGGCTATCTGGCGCGGTTAGAAATAAAGTAATTGCAATAAATCTAACCCCAAGAGAGCATGAGGTTGCCAAGCTTAGTGCATTTGGCTTTTCAGTTAAGGAAATTGCAAGCATACTTTATATTTCAGAGTCAACAATTAAGCAGACAATAGCAAGAGTAATTACCAAAACAGGAGTTAATGATAAAAGCGAATTTTCATATATTCTATGACCTATATTTAATAAAAATAGGCAAAAAATTATGTCAAAAAAAGCACA
>JAZOCP010000157.1:0-6467 GCA_045596585.1 Eubacteriales bacterium | reverse complement strand
ATTGACATTTTTAAAAAAATTGCGCTATAATATTTGATAAGTTTATATTAAGTTTAGATTTCGCTTATAAAATATTATAATATATAAGAGGAAGAATGCCTCATTAGTGCTTTTTGGAAAGGGGAAGGAGATAATGAATTTGTATCGCGTTGGTATTGACATAGGTTCAACAACTGTTAAGGTTGTGGCTATTGATGAAAATGGCGAAATAGTTTTTGGAAAATACGAAAGACATCTTTCACATACACAAGGCAAGCTATATTCACTTCTTTGTGACCTAAAAAATGCACTTGGTGAGTGTAAGATTATTCCAAGAATTACAGGCTCCGGAGCTATAAGTCTTGCAAAGTCATTGAACATAGGCTTTGTACAGGAGGTAAGCGCGGTAGCAGGCGCACTTAAAGCTCTTTGCCCAGAGGTTGACGTTGCTATTGAGCTTGGTGGTGAGGATGCCAAGATAATTTACTTTGAGGGCAATAACATAGAGGAGCGTATGAATGGTATTTGTGCGGGTGGCACAGGCTCCTTTATTGACCAAATGGCAGCACTTTTGCAAACAGATGCACAGGGCTTAAATGAGGCGGCTAAAAGCTATGAGCGAATTTACCCAATTGCCGCGCGCTGTGGCGTTTTTGCAAAGACCGATATTCAACCACTTATAAACGAGGGCGCAAGTAAGGCAGACCTTTCCGCCTCAATTTTCCAAGCGGTTGTAAACCAAACAATTTCAGGTCTTGCTTGTGGCAAGCCTATTCGTGGCACGGTTGCTTTCCTTGGTGGACCACTCCACTTTTTAACCGAGCTTAAGGCAGCGTTTGTAAGGACACTTAAGCTAACTGACAAAACCACCATTGACTCCGAAAACTCACACCTTTTTGCCGCATATGGCTCAGCGCTTGAGGCAAGCGAGGGTGAGCTATTGCTAAGTGATTTAATTACAAGGCTTGAGGGTGGCGTTAAGGTTCAATTTGAGCTTAAAAGACTTGACCCACTTTTTGAAAACGAAAATGAGTATGACGAGTTCTTACAAAGACATAAAAAAGCTTCCGTTGTACGTGGCGATATTTCTACATATAAGGGCGAGGCATATCTTGGTATAGATGCCGGCTCAACAACTACAAAGCTTGCATTAATTGGCGAGGATGGCGAATTACTATATTCCTTCTATTCCTCAAACGAGGGCTCCCCAATAAACGCAGCGAAAAAAGCAATGAAGGAGCTTTCCTCACTTATAAACAATGAAACAAGAATTGCATATTCATGCTCAACAGGCTACGGTGAGGGGCTTTTAAAATCTGCATTTAATCTTGATATGGGCGAGGTTGAAACTATTGCCCATTGTACAGCTGCATCATTCTTTGATTCCCGTGTTGACTGTGTCCTTGATATTGGCGGACAGGACATGAAATGCATAAAAATCAAAAATGGCTCAGTTGATAATATTCTTCTAAACGAGGCTTGCTCCTCGGGCTGTGGCTCATTTATTGAGTCATTTGCAAACTCACTTGGATTTTCCGCTCGTGACTTTGCCCGTGAGGCGATTTTTGCAAAAAATCCAATAGATTTAGGTACACGCTGTACTGTATTTATGAACTCAAACGTAAAGCAGGCGCAAAAGGAAGGTGCCTCAGTGCCTGATATTTCAGCAGGTCTTGCTTATTCCGTAATTAAAAATGCACTATATAAGGTAATTAAGCTAAATACCGCCTCTGACCTTGGCACTCACGTTGTTGTGCAGGGTGGTACATTCTATAACCATGCGGTGCTTCGTGCACTTGAAAAAATAGCAGGTGTTTTAGTTACTTGCCCTGATATTTCTGGTATTATGGGCGCGTTTGGTGCTGCACTTATTGCAAGAGAAAACAGTAAGGGAAGAAGCACAATACTCTCCTTTGACGAGATTGAACAGCTAACCTATGAGTCAAGCACAGTTAGATGCAAGGGTTGCTCAAACCAATGTATTTTAACAGTAAATCGCTTCCCAAATGGCTCTCGATATATAACAGGTAATAGGTGCGAAAAGGGTGCGCAGGAAAAAACGTCCTTTGAAAAGGGAGAAAACCTTGCAAGCTATAAGCTACATAGGATTTTTGACTACCCACCACTTGAAAAGAGTGAGGCAAAAAGAGGCGAAATCGGAATTCCTCGTGCACTTAATATATACGAAAATTACCCATTCTGGGCTACATTCTTTAAGGAGCTTGGCTTTAGAGTTGTTCTATCACCAAAATCCACAAAAAAGATTTATGAAATGGGTATGGACACAATCCCCTCGGAATCAGAATGTTACCCAGCAAAAATTACTCATGGCCATATAAAATGGCTCATTGAAAATGGTGTAAAAACTATTTTCTACCCATGTATTTTCCTTGAAAATAAGGAAAATGACTCAGCACAAAACCACTACAACTGTCCAATAGTTGTATCAAACTCCGAAAACATAAAAAATAATGTTGAAGAAATAATAAATGGTGAAATTACTTACCTTCGTCCATTCATCGCATTTACAAGCGAGAAAACAGTTAAGGACCGCTTGGTTAAATATTTCTGTCATGAAAGAGATTTTGGTATTAAGACGGGCGAGGTAAAGCGCGCAGTTCGCCTTGCATGGCGCGAACAGATAAATGCAAAGAGGGACATTGAGAAAAAGGGTAGAGATGTGCTTGAGGACCTACATAAAACAGGCAAGCGTGGAATTGTCTTAGCAGGACGTCCATATCATTTAGACCCAGAAATCAACCATGGAATTCCTGAATTAATAGCGTCCTATGGCTTTGCAGTTTTAACTGAGGATTCCTTGCCTAAAATGTACGACAACCTTGGTCAGCTAAGGGTAAATGACCAATGGGTTTACCACACACGTCTTTATAATGCCGCTGCTTATGTTACTATGCACGATAACCTTGAATTAATTCAGCTAAATTCCTTTGGCTGTGGTATTGATGCGGTAACAACCGACCAAGTGTCTGAAATTTTAGATGGTAGCGGAAAATTATATACAGCGCTTAAAATAGATGAGGTAAATAACCTCGGTGCTATTAGAATAAGAGTTCGTAGCTTAATTAGCGCTATGAACATGCGCAAAAAGAAAAAAATCACCACAAAAAAGAAAAAATACGACTACAAGCGTACAGAGTTTACAAAGAAAATGTATGATGAGGGCTATTCTATTTTAGCACCACAAATGTCACCAATTCACTTTGATATGCTCGCACCTACATTTAAAAAGTATGGCTATAACTTTGTCGTTCTTGAAAATCCAACAAGAGAAGCAATTGATATGGGTCTTAAGTATGTAAATAACGATGCTTGCTTCCCCTCAATTACAATGGTTGGACAAATTATGGAGGCGGTGCTCTCTGGCAAGTACGACACAAATAAGCTTGCTATAATAATGACTCAAACAGGTGGCTGTTGTCGTGCAAGTAACTATGTAAGCTTCATAAGACGCGCACTTGATAAGGCTGGCATGTCACACATTCCAGTAATTTCCCTTAATATGGTGGGGCTTGAGAAAAATGAGGGCTTTAAGCTTCCATTACGCGCATTTGCTGATGCTGTTAAGGTCGTTGTTTTTGGTGACTTATTAATGAGGTGCCTATATCGTACCCGTCCTTATGAAAGAGATGAGGGCTCAGCTGAGGCGCTAAGACAAAAATGGACTAAGATTTGTATTGACAATATTGAAAAGAAAAAGGGTCACCTTTCATACAAGCAAATTTGCAAAAGAATAGTAAGAGATTTTGATACATTACCACTAAAGGAGGGCGTAGTTAAGCCTCGTGTTGGTATAGTTGGAGAAATCTTAGTTAAGTATATGCCACTTGCAAATAACCACTTAGTTGAGTTGCTTGAAAGTGAGGGCGCTGAGGTAACTGTGCCAGATCTACTTGACTTTTTAAGCTATTGCGTGTATAATTCAGAATATAAGCATAAATTCTTCGGCTTTGACCTAATTAGCCTAATTGTTTCAAGAGCTGGCGTTAGAGTTATTGAAAAGGTTAGAAGACCTGCAAAGCGCGCACTTGAAAAAAGTAAGCGTTTTGATACACCTATGCATATTTCAAAGGTTGCAAAGCTCTCAAAGCCATTTTTATCAATGGGCAACCAATATGGAGAGGGCTGGTTTTTAACTGGCGAAATGATTGAGCTAATACATAACGATATACCAAATATTGTTTGCATCCAGCCATTTGCTTGCTTGCCAAACCACGTTGTTGGTAAGGGTGTAATTAAAAGGCTTCGTTCAAGCTACCCTGAGTCAAATATAGTCGCAATAGACTACGACCCAGGCGCATCTGAGGTAAATCAGCTGAATAGAATTAAGCTTATGCTGTCTGTAGCAAAGAAAAATTTAGAAAGAAAG
The DNA here is from genome assembly GCA_045596585.1 of Eubacteriales bacterium. Classification (GTDB taxonomy): domain Bacteria; phylum Bacillota; class Clostridia; order Oscillospirales; family CAG-272; genus RGIG2000. Next base: position 2,101 of record JAZOCP010000157.1, on the reverse strand, counting down.
GACCAAGACAAGGATTTGTCTTCGGCGACTTAAGACAATGAAAAACAAAGCATTAAAAATCGTTTTGACAGTAGTAGTTTGCGTAGTTTTGACAGTAATTGCTGTTCTTGCCCTTGTAAAAATCGGTGAAAGAGTATTATTCTTCTCATTCTATGCAAAATCAACTAAAGAATTTAAGGTTCCTGGCGTATCAGATGGATTTGTTCAACAGGGCTTTGAATTTGTAAAGGATGAGGGCGTTTATTTAACCTCTGGCTATATGAAGAACGAGAAAAAAGCATCTCGTATTTATATAAATGATGCAAAAGGCAAAAAGCTTGGCTATGTTGAGCTTAAAAACGCAGACGGAAGCAACAACAAAACTCACGCAGGTGGTATTGCAGTATATGGCAACAACGTATATGTTGCAACAGCACAAAAGGACGAGCTTAACATGGACCTAATCGAGGTTTTCAGCCTTGAGGACGTTCTTAACAAAAAAGAGGCTAAATGCATTGGCACAATCAATGTTGGCTTAGCTCCTGCATTCTGCTATGTAGATAGCGAAAAGGGTGTTTTATATACAGGTAACTTCCATAAGGACGGTACTGACTATAATACACCATTTACAGTAGATGAAAAGAAGACAGCTATTATGTACGCATTTGAGCTTGATAAGACAGCTTATCTAGGCATAAAGGATGAGACTCCTGACAAGGCATACGCAATTCCAAACGAGGTACAGGGTATGACCTTTACTGAAAAGGGAGAATTAATGCTTTCAACCTCTTATGGTCTTGCAAAATCACATCTTTTAGTTTATGATTTCGCAAAGATTAATGCTCAAGCACCTAAGGACTTTAATGGCACACCACTATATTTAGTAAATGGTGATAGCCAAGTAGATGATATAAAGGCGCCACCAATGGCAGAGGAGCTTGTTTATGTAGATAATAGAGTTCTTATTATGAACGAGTCTGCATCTGCAAAATATATCTTTGGTAGATTTACAAGTGGCAACTACATTCGCACCTACACATTACACTAATAAACAAAACGGCTTGAATATCAAGCCGTTTTTTGTTGACATAATATACTATTTTTGATATAATTAGGCTATATAGAAGGAAAGGAGAGAAAAAATGAAAAAAGTATTAATTGCATTAATTTCTGTACTTTTTGTGGTAATTATGCTTTCTGCTTGCCAAGAGCCAGAGCAAGAGTTAGAGCAAGAGCCACTAAAAAAATATGAGGTAAGCTTTGCCTCGGATGGTGAAAATATATTTTCTATGACAGTAACAGAGGGGACAGAGGTAAATGCACCTGCCTCACCAACAAAGGAGGGGTATAATTTCCTTGGCTGGACAGTAGATGGTGCGCTTGCTACCTTCCCATACGAAATATCAAAAAGCACTACCTTTGAGGCAAAGTGGGAAACTAACAGATACAAAATAACCTTAGACTTAGATGGTGGTGTGTTGAAAAATGGTGAAAAAACAACAATTGAGGTTGTAAAGGGTGAGCCAATTACCTCACTTCCAACGCCAGCAAAGTCGGGTTACAATTTCTTAGGCTGGAAAATATATGGCAAATTTATAAAAGTGCCATATACACCAGGTGGAAATGTAATATTACACGCATCTTATGAGGAGGAAAAGCCAGAAACATTTGATGTTTATCTCGATCCAAACGGTGGTACTCTTCCAGAGGAAACAGATGATGTTATTACAGTTGAATCTGGTAAGGCAATTGGTAGCCTTCCTATTCCTACAAGAGGCGGTTACGAATTCCTTGGTTGGTTTGAAGAAGGTAACGAAAGATGGGAGGTTGACCGTAGAACAAAGGTTGAATATGAAATGGAAATCGTTGCTCTTTGGGAGCCGCTTGGCGACCTTGTAACTGTTGAATTTACAGTTGGTACTGATGAGGAGCTCTCTGGCGACATCGCTTACATAGAGGTTGTTCAAGGTCAAAGACTTAACACAGTTCTTAAAACTCTTCCAACAGCTACACGTCCTGACTACAAGTTCAAGGGCTGGAAGGATTCAGCAACTGGTACAACAGTTACTGTTACAACAAAGGTTGAAGACGATATGGTTCTTGTTCCTATTTGGGAAAGAGT
>JAZOCP010000156.1:0-11413 GCA_045596585.1 Eubacteriales bacterium | reverse complement strand
ATTTTTTATGATATCTATTTTTGTTAACAATTTATATAAATATTATTTTTTACTTGCATTTTAATATATATCGTGCTAAAATATTACCGTATGCTATCAATATTATATATTACACACGCGAAAATAAAGAAAGGCGAAAACAAATGAAAAGAAAGAATTTGCAAAAAATAACGGTTCTTGTAGTTTCCGTTATACTTCTAATCGCAACACTTCTTTCCGTGTCCTCCTGTGCACTTTTCAACACAGCTGAGGCGGTTAGTGGTGGCTCATTAGAAGGAATTTTTAGAAAGGTTACTGAAGGCGTTAATATTGACAAAACTCAATATTACGATGGGACGGTTGTTCAAAAGCTCCCCTCGACAGTAAAGGATGATGACGAAATTTCAGTTATCGTCCAGCTCAGCCAAAAGCCTTTGCTTGATGCTTACAATCAAACAAGCAAGGATATTTCCTTTAGCGAGTACATTTTAACTGACGATGCAAAATCAATTGTTGAGGACTTAGCTAAGGAAAAGGAAGAAATAAGAAAGGTTCTTAATTCCTCAAATGTTAACTACCTTGAAACAGGTGTTAATTACACCGTGCTTTTATCAGGCTTCGAAATTATCATCAAGGCTGGTGATTTTGAAAGTACAGTTAAAGCACTTGGTGATAAGGCAGGCACAATTGTCAGTGAGGTTTATAACGTTGCTGAAACAAAGCTTGTTGAAAATACTGTAAACGTTTATGAAACTGGTATTTTCAATAGCTCAGGCTATAAATATGATGGAACAGGTATGGTTGTTGCAGTTCTTGACACAGGTCTTGACTATACGCATACAGCATTCTCACCATCTAACTTCACCGCAAACAGAGATAAGCTTGGCTTGACAAGAGAAATGGTAGCATCATGTCTTGCAAGAACAAAGGCGAGCACAATGCTTAATAGCCTATCTGTAAACGATGTATATTTAAATGATAAGGTTCCTTTCTCATTTGACTATGCAGATAGAGATGCCGATGTTTATTCATTACATAATAACCATGGTACACACGTATCAGGTGTAATAGTTGGTAAGGACGATGTTATTACAGGTGTTGCTCCAAATGCACAGCTTGTTTCAATGAAGATATTCTCCGATATTCAAGACTCAGCAAAAGCATCTTGGATTTTGGACGCACTTGAGGACTGTGTAGTTCTTAATGTTGACGTAATTAATATGTCCCTTGGTACTGCTTGTGGCTTCAGCCGTGAAACAGACAAGGAGGCAATGACTGGTGTTTACGATAAGATTCGTGAGCAGGGCATTAGTATGATAGTTGCTGCATCAAACAGCTTCTCATCTGCATATGGCTCCGAGAAAAATGGTAACTTAGGTCTTACAACCAACCCAGACACTGCAACCGTTGGTTCACCTTCAACCTACGAGGGTGCTATGTCTGTTGCATCTATCAATGGTATTAAGACACCATATATGCTATACAATGGCAAAATCATTTACTTCGTTGAGTCAAACAACTCAGGCGCCGAGGAAAGAAACTTCGTTGAGGATTTACTTCCAGATGGCGTAAACGAACAAGACTTTGAATATGTATTGATTCGTGGCGCAGGTCGTGACGCGGACTATACAGGCCTTGATGTTAAGGGCAAAATCGTGCTTGTAGAGCGTGGCTCTAATACATTTGAGGAAAAGGCAAATACAGCTCAAAAGAAGGGCGCTGCGGGTATCATTATTTATAATAACGTATCAGGTGATATAAAAATGAACGTTGGTCTTACCTCTATCGCAGTATGCTCAATTTCACAAAATGATGGTAAGGAGCTTGCTGAGGCAGGCGGCGGCACTATTAAGATAAGTCGCTCACAAGCATCAGGTCCATTCATGTCAGACTTCTCATCATGGGGTCCATCTCCATCTCTTGGAATTAAGCCTGAAATCACCGCACACGGTGGTAACATTCTTTCTTCTATAACTGGTGGTGGCTATGACCGCTTGTCTGGTACATCAATGGCATGTCCAAACCTTGCAGGCTTTACAATTTTGCTCCGTCAATATGTTGAGGAAAACTACGACAAGATTATTGGCGATAGCGAAACAAATGAATATAAGCGTAGCGTTAATATAAACGCAATGGTTAACCGTCTAATGATGTCAACTGCTGATATCGTTCTTAACAAAAACGGATTACCATATGCGGTAAGAAAGCAGGGTGCAGGTCTTGCAAACCTCTTTGCCGCAACAAAAACCGAGGCATACATCCGTACATATAAGGATGGTGCTGTAATGGATAAGACCAAGCTTGAGCTTGGCGATGACCCAAAGAAAACTGGTGTATATACACTTGATTTCGAGGTTGTAAACTTCGGTTCAAGCACACTTTCTTACGACCTTTCAGCAGTTGTAATGACTGAGGGTGTAAGTGATGTTTTAACACACCAAGGTGCAACAACCGTTACCGAGGAGGGCTACCTACTCGAGGGTGCTTCAGTTGACTTTAAGGTTAGCGGTGGCGGTAGCAAAAATGGCTCAGCAGTAGTTGTAAACCCAAGCTCAGTAGCAAAGGTGGCAGTTACAATTAAGCTAACTGATGAAAACAAGGCTTACCTTGATAAGTCATTTGCAAATGGTATGTACATTGAGGGCTTTGTTAAGCTTGATGGTGCAGACGTTGACCTAAACGTTCCATACCTTGCATTCTATGGCAACTGGGCACAGGCTCCACTCTTTGATAAGGACTACTTTGAAACTAACAGAGATGAGCTTGATGATACAATTCCAACACTTGATAAAACTCTTCCAGATGCGTTTGCATCACGTCCTATTGGTGGAATTGAGGAGGACTATGTAAGCTATCTTGGCTCATACTACTTCCTACAAGATCCAAATGATAGAATTATCTCAGCAGATAGAGAATATATCGCAATTTCAAACATGAACGGAACAATTCACTCCATTAGATTTATTTGGATGGGTATGCTCCGTAACGCAATAGAAATAAAGGTTACTATCACAGACGATGCAACAGGCGAGGTAATCTTTGAAACAGTTGAGGAAAATGTTCGTAAATCATATGGTGACGGTGGCTCATATCTTTACCCTGCAAACGTAGATGTAGAGTTTGATGCACTCGAGCACAACCTCAAAAACAACACAAAATACAACGTAAAGGTTGTAGGTATCCTTGACTATGAAAACGATGGTCTTGAGGACAACCTAAACAACACCTTTGAATTCCCATTCACAACAGACTTTGAGGCTCCAGCACTCACAGGCTGTGAATTCTATACAGAATATGATAAGGAATTAAAGAAGGACAGACTCTTTGTTAAAATGGCAATTTACGATAACCATTATTCAATGGCAGCACAAATGGGTTACGTAGATAAAGCAACATATGAGTTTATCGCATTTGACCAATACCTAACACCTATCTATTCTGAGAGAAACTCAACATCTTATGTAGAGTTTGAGTTAACAGATTATATCTATGATATAAAGAACAATGCAGTAAATCCTAACTCAATAGTTATGGCGGCATACGACTACGCTTTGAATGATGCTACATACGAGATTGATTTACCTGATGCATATGTTGATTTCTATTTTGAGGAATCAACAGTAGTGCTTAGCCCTAATGAGCTTTATACAATAACACCACTTGTTCGTCCTAACACAGAGTGGGGTGAGCTACTTGAATATACATCAACCAACCAAAAGGTTGTAAGAGTTGTAAATGGTAAGCTCGTTGCAGTTGCTCCTGGTAAGGCGCTTATTTGGGCACAAGATAAGGAAACTGGTAAGCAAACATCATTTGCAGTTACAGTCCTTAAAGAGGGTGACGAGGGCTATGAGTATTACGACAAGCCAGTAGTTGACCAATTTGCCTTAACCGGCTATGAAACATTAAGAGCCTACTATATGGTAGATAGCTCAGAGCGTGATATCGGTGCAGATGGTGATAGACGCGTTTTTGCAAACAACTACTATTCACTTTCAATGTACCCATCAGAGTCAGTTAGACTTCAGTATAAGCTTGATGCTTATTTCCCAGGTACAACCGTTATGTTTGAGTCAAGCGATGATAGTATCGTAAAAATTGACCAAAACGGTGTTGTAGTCGCTGTTTCAGAGGGTTATTCCTCAGTTACAGTAAAGGTATTGCTTGATGGAAAGAGCACATACTACTCACAAACTGTATCAGTTGAGGTTAAGGACCCATTTGTAACAACCTCACCAAACCTAACTCACTACTATGGTAATGGTGGAGTTGTTGAAATTCCAGAAAACCTATTGCTCGTTGAGATTGCTCAATTTGCATTCTCAAATAGCGAATATATACCAAAGGAGCCATGGGAGCTTGACCCAGACGACCCAAGCACATCAAAGCTCTGGTTCATTGGTGATAACACAATTACAAAGGTAATTATTCCAGAGGGCGTTAAGAAAATTAATGCATATGCATTTGCAAACCTAACAGCTCTTGAAACGGTAGTTTTACCATCTACACTTGAGGCAATTGAATATGGCGCATTCTATGGCTGTTCAAAGCTTTCAAAGGTAGAGGGACTTGAATATGTTCAGCTCATAAATAAGGAAGCATTTGACGGATGTAACCTAAAGGGCACAATTTCTCTTGACAATGCCTGCGCAATTGGTGACTATGCATTTGCAAACAATGGTCAGTTAATTGACACAAATGGTGATGGCGTTGCCGATACAAGAAAATGCAACCTTGAGGCGGTTATTATTCCAGAGCAGCTTCAATCAATCGGTGCATACGCGTTTGCAAATAATACATCACTTAAGACAGTGACTGTAAACGCTGAGAAGGTTAAATATGGCCCATACGTATTTGCAAACTGTCGTGAGCTTACATCATTTAATATCAACGCAAACGTAATTCCAGAGGGCGCATTCTATGGCTGCTCCAAGCTAAGCGATGTGACAATAGGCAAGGACGTAAATACAATTGCTCCTGTTGCATTTGCAAGAACTGCAATTTCTGAATTTAAGCTTGCAAGTGGCAACACATCATATAAGCTTGCTGGTAATGGCAAGTACATACTTTCAAGCGACGGTACCACACTAATTATGGTTTCACCAACGTTTAAGGGTGCGTTTACACTTAATGATGAAAAGGTAACAACAATTGCACAGGGTGCCTTTGCATATAACACAGAGATTACCGCGGTTAATATTCCAAGTGTTAAAGTAGTTGAGGCAAACGCATTTGAAAACTGTACAGCGCTTGATTCTATCAACCTTGGTGTGCTTGAAAAAATTGGTGACTATGCGTTCTTTAAAACAGCAATAGACACCATGCCTTCATTAAATAATATAGAAGAAATCGGTGCTTATGCATTTGCATACACAGATTTAGCAGAGGTTACATTGCCAGCTGGTATGGTAGTTGGCGAGGGCGCATTCTGTGAGTGTGACTACATTGAAAAGGTAGTAATCGGAGATGGCGTTAAGCTCGGCATGGGTGCATTTATGCTCTCACGTGAAGAGAATAATGAGCTTGTAAGAGATGAATCCATCACAGATAAGAAGGTTTACTACTACAAGTATCTATCTAATCTAACAGATTTAACTATTGGCGACAACGTAGTAGTTGGTAATAGCGCATTTATGGGCGCTGCCGCACTTGAAACTGCAACAATTGGTAAGGGTGTAACTCTTGGTGACCAAGCATTCTTTAGTGCTTGTAGCCTAAAGGAGCTTGACCTTTCCGGCGTTGTTTCAATAGGTAATGATGCATTCAATGGTGATATTTTATACACCTATCAGGATGCAAGCGGAAACATTCCTTTAGTAGAGAATAACGAATATGTTTATCGTTATTACATGCCACAAATTAAGGAAGTTGACCTAACAAGCCTTGAATATCTTGGCGAAAAGGCATTTATCAACAACACAAAGCTTGAAAAGGTAACTCTCGGAGAGGGACTTAAGGTAATTCCAAGCTATGCATTTGATGGATGCGAGAAATTGACACTCATCAACCTTGAAAACGTTGAAATAATCGGCACACAAGCATTTGCTGAAACCTCCGTTTTAATGCTTGACCTTTCAAGCTGTCTAAACGTTGGACCATATGCATTTATCAACTGTGATAACCTATTAGCTGTTAAGCTAAACGAAAATGGTACAGATATTGAAGAGGGTGCATTTGGTAACTGTACAATGCTTGGTATGGTTGAAAACCTTGATAAGGTTGAAAGAATTGATGAATATGGCTTTGCTTATATCGCACTTAACAATTTCGATTTAAGCTCCGCTATTGAAATCGGTGACTTCGCATTTATTAAGGAAAATGTAACAGATATAACAGTTAAGCTAAGCGACAAAATCGTAGTGCTTGGAGATAACCCATTTGCAATGTGTAAGGTTGCTCCATTTGCAACCGAGGTAACAGAAGAGTTTAATGGTGTTACATACACAGAAACCGTCTATACCTTTGATATTAGCGAAACAGTTAAGGTAATAAATGGCTCACTTTACTGCAAGGTTCCTTCAGGACTTGAGCTTATCACATATTGCGATAATGGTGATAGAATTGCAACCGTAGAGGAGGGAACTGTAAGAGTTACCGCTATGGCATTTGCAGGTAGTGATGTTGTAAGGGTTGACCTACCACATTCACTCAAGGCAATCGGTCATAAAGCATTCTATGACTGTGATAAGCTTGTAACAGTAATTTTTAAGAGCTATGAGGCACCAATCCTTGAGGAGGAGTTTGACCAAGGCTATTATCTATCCTTTGAAAACCTTCCTGCAACTGGTGAATATGAATTTACCGACTATGAGGGTAACATTATAAAGCACACAGGTCTTGGAATTGTTCCTTACTATATGTGGAATGTATCTGACGGTAAATATTCAAACGCATACTATGGTGCAAACTTTGTATATCAAATAGGCCATGGAAACCCTGAGCTTATTATGATTAGACCTTCAAACGGTCAACATTATGAAACCTTTATTTATTCACAATACTTCACAACAATAATAGATGGTGCAGTTGCAATGGATGATATCACTCTTGAGGCTATTGAGGCTATCAATAGATTGCCAGAGCGTGTTCAGCTTTCACACGAATCACTTGTTATTGCTGCACGTGAGGCATATGATAGGATAGCAACTAAGGAGCAACAGGCTCTTGTTGCAAACTACACAACACTCGTTTCAGCAGAAAACAGAATTGTGGCTCTTAAGAGTAACCAAGGCACTACAGCTCCAGAAGAGCCAGAGGTTGAAGAGCCAACCCCAGATGTACCAATTGTTGAAAAGAATAGCAATACAGGCTATATAGTTGCAATAGTTGTTCTTTCAGTAACAACAGCACTTAACTTCATCGTAGCATGCGTTGCGGTAGGCGCTACCGCTGCTTTAGTGGTATTAAAGCTTAAAAAGCCAGCCCAAAACGCACCAAGCAGCAAGCCTGAGGTAAAGCCAGATGAAAAGCCAGCCGAGGAAAAAGCTGAAGAGAAATCTGAAGAAAAGGCTGTAGAAAATAAATAAAGACAAAAATTTAACCGCCCAAAAGTGCCTAAATTAGGCACTTTAGGTGGCCAAAGAGAGGAAACAATGAATAAGAAAATTAAATTTCTGATAGTTCTTTCTGTGCTTCTTTTATCATTATTAGCTATTTGCTCTTGTAATAATGAAGAGCATCCTAATGCAAATTATGATGAGCTTGGCTATAGCATAAGGATTGAGTTTGATGCCAATGGTGGCTATTTTGCAAACTCAACTCAGAAAAAGATTTCTGACTACTATCGCTTAGATGACCTTATGACAAATGTAGATGGCAATAAGGAGCTTATGATAGTTGACCCTAAAAACGACGCTTACAGAAATAACGTTGCTCAAGCAAATACCCACCCATTAGCTACCGATAGCGTAAGGGGATATTTCTTTGCTGGCTGGTACACAGAGAAAAAAGAGCTTTTAGATGAAGAGGGTAATGTAGTTAAGTATGAAAACGGCGATACCGTTTATGTATATGAAAACAAGTGGGATTTTGAAAATGATATTTTAGAGCTAAACCCAGATAAGCAATATACAGCAAATGAGCCTACCCTGACTCTTTATGCCGCATGGGTAAAGCGTCCTACTGTTGAAATTTATGCTTATCACGAGTATAAAAAGAAGGACGTGCTTGTTGGCACATATGAAATAAAGAGCCCTGAAAACCTTAAAAATGCTACAATTCAAACACCATATTTAGATCTTGTCAAGGGCGAATATGACTTTGCGACTCTTAAGAGCGCATATGACTGGCAAGAAAGAGAAGTAAAGATAAAGGATAAGGAAGAATTTACATATTTTTACGAGGGTCTTTACTTTGATACGGCAAGGACCGAAAAGCTCGGTGAAACATATATTCACCCATATGAATATGACCCAACAAATGCAACTATTAAAAATGAAGTAGTTAAGGTGTATTTAAACCTTGACAAAAAGGCTGGCAACTGGTATAGAATATATTCAGCAACGCAGTTTAGCGCAAATGTAGTCGAAGGTGGAGCTAATGGTAACTATGAGATTATGGCTGATCTTGACTTTACTAACGGAAAAATAGAATGGCCAAAGGTACTTAAAAATAATGAGTTTACAGGTACAATTATAGGTAATGGCCATACAATTTCAAATGTTTTAATTGAAAGCACTAACGAACAGTATTTCGGTATGTTCCAGTCAATTTCTGCAAATGCACAAATTAAGGATTTAGCATTTGATGGAGTTACAGCAAAAATTTCACAATACTACTATACCAGCACAGGTGGAAGATACGCAATAGTTGCAGCACAAATACAAAATGGCTTTAAGTTTGAAAATGTTACATTTGAAAACTGCGTTTTGGAAATTAGTGCAAGCGCAATTGGCATTGTAACAGCTGATTATGAGATCGGTTTTGTATGTGCTGACGGATATTCAAGTGATTTAGGTGTTAGCCTTGATGGCTTTACAGCTAAACCTATTACAACGGTGAATGATAATTTCGACCTTGTAATAGATATAAATGCAAATGATATTGAGCTTGAATATAAAGGTAAATCACAAAAATAGAAATAAATTAAATTTAGCTTATTAAAATTTTACATATAACAAAAGGAGACAACAAACATGAAAAAGAGAATTTTAGCACTTTTGCTTTGCGTTACTATGTGCCTAAGTATGGTAGCGTTATTCTCAAGCTGCGGTGGAGGCGGAATTACTGGGGGCAAGACAGAAAAGCCAGATGCCTTTGTTATCATGTCAGAGGACTTTGATGGCAACTTCAACCCATTTTTCTCAACAACAGCAGCAGATGGCACAATCGTGTCAATGACACAAATCGGTATGCTCGGCTCAGAGTATGTTGATGGTGCAATAATGGTTACATATGGTGAGGACCATGCAACCGTAACAAAGGACTTTGAAATTTCAGAGTATGACGAGGTAAATGACCAAACAGTTTACACCTTCGTTATAAAGAATGGCATTAAGTTCTCAGATGGTCAACCACTAACAATGGAGGACGTATTATTTAACCTCTATGTTTACCTTGACCCAGCATACACAGGCTCAGCAACAATCTATTCAACAAAGATTAAGGGTCTTTCAGAGTACAAAACTCAGCAAAAGACCTCTGGCGATGCAGACCAAGACGAAATTATTACACAACAAGCACAGGTGCGTGCACAAGCCCGTATTAACGAGCTTATTAACCTCTTTACTTCAGTAGGTAAGACTGCAAATGCAGGTCAGTACGAGGCGGATTACGACACAATGAAGGCGGCTATCCTTTCAAAGAATCTTTCCTCTGGTTACCTTTCAGCAGTAGCTGGTGAGAATATCACAAACGAGAAGCTACTTCAAGACTACGACTATGCACTTAAGCTCTTTAAGGATGAGCTTGGCGATGACTATGTTGCAGCACAAAGCGCATACATGGACACAGAGCCATACAAAAACCATGACCTTTTCAAGGACAACAAGGACACAGAGGCTGACGATATTGCACGCTTTATGTATCACGAGGGCTTTGTAAATATTGAATGGGGCAAAAAGGAAGTAAATGGCAAGCTAACAGATGACAAAAACGTTATCGTTTCAGCAACACCAATGTACACCCCTTCAATTATTGATACAAAGGAAAAGGCAATTGACTTTATTTATGAGCAAAAAATCAATTCAGAGCTTCATATTATTCTTTCTGCATGGGCAACAGCAGCTCAGCTTTTAACAGAGTACACAGCTGAGGCTAAGGGTGTAATTCTTGACGAAAATAAAAACCCAGATGGCACACTTCAATATGACCACGTTGAGGGTATTGTATCACTTGGTCATAACACAGATATGGAAACAATTATTGTAAACAATACAGAATATAAAATCGCTAAGGAGCACAACCAAGATGGCACTCCTGTAAATAGCGATGAGTACGATGTACTCCAAATCACAATTGAGGGACAAGACCCTAAGGCACAATGGAACTTTGCATTCTCAGTAGCACCTCAGCACTACTATGGTGATTCATCAATAGAAGAGGTTGACATTGAAAACCATAAGTTCGGCGTTGATTATGGTAACTTTAGCTTTATGCAAACCGTAATTCAAAAGCCTTCAAAGACAAACGTTCCTATGGGAGCAGGTGCTTATAAGGCAACAGGCAAGAACAATGAAGATAACCCATCAGGTGCGCAATTCTATGCTTCAAACACGGTTTATTTCAAGGCAAACAATTACTTTGAAACAGTAGGTGAAGAAATTCAAAATGCAAAGATAGAGAAGATTCAATATAAGGCTCTTCCTGCATCTGACGCAATTTCACACCTTGAGCTTGGAACAGTTCACTATATCTCACCTCAGTTAACAAATGAAAACTACGACAAATTAGTTAAGCTTCAAAATGAAGGTGGCTTTAAGTTCCTTCAAGAGGATCAGCTTGGTTATGGTTATGTTGGTATCAACGCATCAAAAATCAAGGACCTTGAGCTTCGTCAAGCTATTATGTGTGCAATGAACACAGCAACATCACTTAACTACTATCGTCCAGGCACAGCAAGCCAAATCTACTGGCCAATGTCCACAGTAAGCTGGGCATACCCAAGAAACGATGATGGCTCACTTGATAACGATAACGGACTTGACTACCCATACCTCGGCATTTGGAATGATGATAAAAACGGAAATGGTATTTATGATGGTGAGGATGCAGCACGTAAAAACATTTCAACACTTATGAACGCTTGTGGCGCTTCAGCTGGTGACTCAAGACTAAAGATTGAATTTACAATCGCTGGCGCATCAACTGACCACCCATCCTTCCAAACATTTATTGACGCAGCAAAGCTTCTTAACGATATGGGCTGGAGCGTAACAGTTGTTCCAGATGCAACAGCACTTACAAAGCTTTCAAGTGGCGGACTTGCTGTATGGGC
>JAZOCP010000155.1:0-6611 GCA_045596585.1 Eubacteriales bacterium | reverse complement strand
CTTTTCAAAGGAGCCTTTCTCAAAATATTTCTTGTCTCTCTTGTTTACTTTTTGCTCATCGGTTAAACCTCTTTTGAACCACGCGACTATCGCGTGGTTCTCGTTATACAATAAAAAAACGCACACCCTGTGTGCGTTTTATATTATTTTCTTGAAACTCCGCTTTCCTTTGCAACCTTGACTACTGCCTCGGCAACGACCTTGGCAACACGCTTATCAAGTGCTGATGGAATTATGTTTTCCTCGTTTAGTTCTTCGTTTGAAATTAAGCTTGCAAGTGCGTATGAGGTTGCGACCTTCATTTCCTCGTTTATGCATGTTGCACGACAGTCAAGTGCCCCACGGAAAATACCAGGAAACGCAAGAACATTGTTTATTTGGTTAGGGAAATCACTTCTGCCTGTGCCGACAATTTTAGCCCCTGCGCGCTTTGCAAGGTCTGGCATAATTTCTGGTGTTGGGTTTGCCATTGGGAACACTATTGAATCCCTTGCCATTGATTTTATCATTTCCTCACTTACTATATTTGGCGCGCTAACGCCGATAAAGACGTCTGCCCCACACATAGCATCAGCTAATGTTCCCTTTTTAAGTGCTTTGTTTGTAACCTCGGCAATTTCAGCCTGTGCCTTGTTTAATTCTGAGTCGCCCTTACAAACAATTCCACGCGAGTCAAGCATTGTGATATTTTCAGCGCCTAAATTAAGTAGATGCTTGCAAATTGCAATACCAGCTGAGCCAGCACCACAAATGACTATATTTACCTTGCCTATTTCCTTTTTGACAACCTTAAGCGCGTTTATAAGTGCAGCACCTACTACTATTGCTGTACCGTGCTGGTCATCATGAAAGACAGGTATGTCACAAATTTCCTTTAGTCTTCTTTCAATTTCAAAGCAACGAGGAGCTGCTATATCTTCAAGATTTATGCCACCAAAGGAGCCTGAAAGAAGATAAATTGTGCGTACGATTTCGTCAATATCCTTGCTCTTTATACAAAGTGGAAATGCATCAACATCGGCAAATTCCTTAAAAAGTGTGCATTTGCCCTCCATAACAGGCATACCAGCCTCAGGACCTATATCGCCAAGACCTAAAACAGCTGTACCATCTGTAATTACAGCAACTAAGTTTGAGCGTCTTGTTAACTCCCATGATTTGTCTATATTCTTGTTTATTTCAAGGCAAGGCTCAGCAACGCCAGGGGTGTATGCAAGAGATAAGTCCTCTTTTGTTTCAATTTTTGCACGAGAAACTACCTCGATTTTTCCTTGCCACTCGTAGTGCTTTTTTAGTGATTCTTCTCTTATATTCATTATACTAAACGGGAACTAAAACTAAAAAATCCCGTCTCCTGTGTCTAATTTTTAATGTTTTATACCATTTTTTCTGGCTTAAAATACTTATCAAACTCTTCACCACTTAGGTAGCCAAGCTCAATTGTTGCTTCCCTTAAGGTAAGGTCGTTTTTATGTGCTAAATGAACAATCTTAGCTGCGTTTTCGTAGCCGATATGCGGGGTAAGCGCTGTTACAAGCATAAGTGAGTTATTTAAGTTTTCTTTCATTTTTTTAGTATTTGCCTTAATTCCCAAAACGCAATTTTCAGTAAATGAGGTAATTGCATCTGAAAGAAGATTTACTGACTCAAGGAAGTTACTTATAATCACAGGCATATATACATTCAATTCAAAGTTGCCCTGTGAAGCACCAATACCAATTGCTGTATCATTACCCATAACCTGTACTGAAACCATAGTTAATGCCTCGCACTGTGTTGGGTTTACCTTGCCTGGCATAATTGAAGACCCTGGCTCATTTTCTGGAATTGTAATTTCACCAAGACCTAAGCGTGGACCAGATGCAAGCCATCTAATATCGTTTGCTATTTTTAGTAGGTCAGAAGCAAGTGCCTTTAATGCACCATGACAAAAAACGAGCTCACATTTTGAGCTTAGAGCGTGAAATTTATTATTATCTGTTCTAAAATTAACACCTGTTATATTTGCAATTTCCTTTGCAACAGCTATATCATATCCCTTTGGTGCATTAAGTCCTGTGCCAACTGCAGTTGCGCCAAGGGCAAGGTTTTTAAGTGGCTCAAGGGCGCTATCTATCATTTCATAGTCACGCTCAATTGATGCGCGCCAGCCACTAATCTCTTGACTAAAGGATATAGGAGTTGCGTCCTGAAGGTGGGTCCTACCACTTTTAATTACGCCCTCGTTTTCTCTTTCGAGCCTTCTAAATGCGCCGATTAAGTTTGAAAGAGGGGTATAAAGCCTTTTGTATATAGTCAAAACTGCTGATATGTGCATAGCAGTTGGGAATGTATCATTTGAGGACTGTGACATATTAATATCGTCATTTGGGTGAAGTAGCTTTTTGCCAGCTATTTCATTGCCGCGATTTGCAAGCACCTCATTTACGTTCATATTTGACTGAGTGCCACTTCCTGTTTGATATACTACAAGTGGGAAGTTATCATCTAAATCTCCATTTAAAAGCTCACTCGTTGCTTTTTCGATAGCGTCAAGCTTTTCACCTGTCATACGATTAGGCACAAGGGTTGCATTTACTCTTGCTGAGGCAAGCTTTAATATACCAAAGGCATTAATTATCTCCTTTGGCATTTTTCTATCGCCTATTTTAAAGTTTTCAAAGCTACGCTGAGTTTGTGCGCCCCAATACTTATTTGCTGGGACCCTTACCTCTCCCATTGAATCATGCTCAATACGATATTCCATAACTGCCTCCTTAGAAATACTAACTATAATTTTATCATATAATATATATATTTGCAAGTTTAAGAAATAATTTTTTATTAGTATCTTCCATTTTGGTAATAATAATGCTATAATAACCTTGAGGTGATCAAATTGAAAGTTACTTTAAACCCAGATGAGGCTGTTGTCAAAACAATTAAAGACGGGCTTTTAAAAAAGGACGGATTTTGTCCTTGCAAGCTTGGCAAGCTACCCGAAAACAAATGCATGTGCGATGAGTTTAAGGGGCAAATTAAAGATCCTGATTTTGAGGGCTTTTGTCATTGCAGATTATACTATAAATCTAAGTGAGGTTTTTATGATAGTTACAAAAAACAACTATGAAAAAGAGGTAATTAAAGAAGAGGGGACTGTTATTGTTGACTTTTATGCTGACTGGTGTGGTCCTTGTAAAATGATAGCACCTATTTTAGAGGAAATTGTAAATGAAAGCAAGGGGCAAATAAAGCTTTGCAAGGTAAACTGTGACTCTGATGGTGAGCTTGCGATGGGCTTTGGTATTGCAAGCATTCCTACTTTGCTTATTTACAAAAATGGTGAGATTACAAACCGTGTTGTTGGTTATCGCACAAAGGACGAGCTATTAAAGTTTTTATAATGCTAATAAGTCTCTTATGAGACGAAAAATAAGGAGAAAAAATGAAAAAGTACACATGTAAAATTTGCAAGGCGACATTTGAGGTAGAGGACGGAGTTATCGAGCCTGTTTGTCCTGTTTGCAAGGCAACAGGTGGAGCTTTGGAGGTAGTTATGGAAGACAAGAAGACAAAATACACAGGCACTAAGACAGAGAAAAATCTTGAGGCTGCATTTGCCGGTGAAAGCCAAGCAAGAAACAAATACACTTACTTTGCATCAGTTGCAAAGAAGGAGGGATATGAGCAAATCTCTGCTCTTTTCCTAAAGACAGCTGACAACGAAAAGGAACACGCAAAGATGTGGTTTAAGGAGCTTGGCGGTCTTGGAAACACAGCTGAAAACCTACTTGCCGCTGCCGAGGGCGAAAACTATGAGTGGACTGATATGTATGCTGAGTTTGCAAAGGTTGCAGACGAGGAGGGCTTTACTGAGCTTGCAAACAAGTTCCGTTTAGTTGCTGCTATTGAAAAGGAACACGAGGAAAGATATCGCGCACTTCTTAACAACGTAGAAACAAAGCAAGTATTTGAAAAGAGCGAGGTTAAGGTTTGGGAATGCCGTAACTGTGGTCACATTGTTGTTGGCACAAAGGCACCAGAGATTTGCCCAACCTGTGCACACCCACAGGCTTACTTTGAATTAAACGCTAAGAATTACTAAGATAAAAAAGAGCAACCAAGGGTTGCTCTTTTTTTATTTTTGAGGGACACTTGCCTCTTCCTTCTTTTTTGGAATATACCTGCCACTTAGGTAGTAAATAAACAAGACCACAAATAAGGTCAAATTGTGCAAAATCATACACGCCCAGGCGGAAATTAGTCCCATATGGCAAATTTGGGTTGTAATTAGTGTGCCTAAAATTCTTACTCCCCACATACCAATTATATTTAAAATAAATGGCATTTTTGTTTTGCCCATGCCCTGCATCATTCCCTCAATCACTATGGAAATTCCATAAAATGGCTCTGACAAGGCAACCATACGTAAAACCACGGAGCCAAGGGAAACAACCTCGCTATCACTTGAGAATAGCTTTAAAATATTTGGGGCAAAAATGAAAAGAAGTGAGCCAGACACTATCATTAAAACAGCCTCGATAAAGATAATCATACGAGAGAGTTGTTTTATTTTATCGCGCTCGTTTGCGCCAAGGGCATTGCCACACAAGGTTGCCGAGGCACTTTGCATACCATAGCCAGGCACGTAAAACGCACTTTCAATTGTGTTTGCAAAGGTATGTGCGGCGGTTGCAATAGGGCCAAGTGAGTTTATCATTGAGGCAAAGACAACATAGCCACCCGAGGTGCCAAAGCGCTGAAGTGCGTTTGGAAACGCGACCTTTAAGCAAGGCTTTAATATTTTCATATTTGGCTTTATACTTGTACCTCTTGGTGAAATTTCCTTATGCTTTATAAGGGCAATCGTAATTATTATTCCACCAACAAGGAATGAAATGGCAGTTGCCACACCAGCACCAATTACGCCCATGCCTGCGCCTAATATATGTAATGTCAGCTTGCCTATTTTTACATTTCTTGTTTCGTAGATTAAAAAGAAATTAAGAGCTACGTTTATAATATTTACTAAAAATCCAACTATCATTGGTGTTTTTGTATCCCCTGCTGAGCGAAGAACTGTGCCAAAAATTATACTTGCTGTCCTAAATAGCATTGGAGTATATATTATAAAAAAGTAAATTGCACTTGTTTTACGTAAAGGCTCATCAACTCGCATAAGAGCTGGTACAACGGGGCTTAAAGATAAAATTATGGCGGTTAAAGTAATGCCAAGGACTAATACCATAAAAACAGCTTGTCCACTTGCCTCCCTTGCCTCCTTGTGCTTACCTGCCCCACGTGCCTGTGAGATATATGCAAGAAAACCAACGCCTATTGCTGAAACTGTGCTACTAACAAGCCAGTTAACGGTGGTGGTTGAGCCAACAGCTGCGGTTGCCTCAGTACCAAGTGAGCCAACCATGGCAGTATCTATATACTGAACAGCTGTGTGTAAAAGCTGTTCAAGAATAGTTGGCCACGCAAGGGCAAAAATCGTTGGGAATAGCCTCCACGGTAGATTTTTAAAAAACCTTATCATTTTAAGCTGAGTTCTCCCTCTCTAATTAGGATTTCACATCTTGAATTTGTGTCGTCTTTTATAATTTCATCGACACAGGGTAGATAAATTTTGCCAGAGGTTGGGTTTTTAATGCTTATTACCCTTGTTGTAATTTCAGCATAGATTTCGCTCTTTTCAAAGGCTAAATCACATTCGTGCATTTCGCAATTTATAAGGGTTAGTGATTTACAATAGCAAAGTGGCTGTGTGCCCTTTATTATGCAATTTTCAAAGGTCACATTTTCTGAATACCAGCCAAGATATTCTCCAATTACTGTGCAGTTTTTTAGGTGTACGTTTTTTGCGTGCCAAAGCGCGTCCTTAGTATTTAAGGTGCAATTTTCAAATTTCGCATTCTCTATGTATTGGAATGAATATTTACCGCTAAACTCTACATTGTTTAAGGTAATATCCCTTGCCCTTAGCATAAAATATTCACCATTTGCCTTGGTGTTATTTATATTTATGCTTGATATATTCCAGCCAAACTCACTTGAGTCAACTGTTGAATTTGATATTTTAATTTTGTCACACTCGCGTAGTGCCTTAGGTGATAATATATCTGTGTCCTTTATTTCAATACCGCTTGTGTACCATAGGGGCGCACGTGCAGTTATATAGAAGTTGGAGTCACTTACCTTTACATTCTTGTCGTGCCAAAGTGGGTATCTTAGCTTAAATTGTGAGCCAATTACCTCTATATTACAGCTTTCCTTAAGGGCGCTTTCGCCATCCTCTTCTCCCTCAAAGATGCAATTTATTAGCTTTAAATCTTGGCTATTATATAAAGCCCTTTCACTACTAAATTTTTGATTTTCTATAATGCGCATTTTACACCTCAATTGCTTTAGTCTTAAAGATTATATCACATCTTTATTTTCTTTTCAACAGGTTTTTATTATAAGTAAAAGCGGAGCATTCGCCCCGCTTTTTATTATGCTTTTTTCTTTATTTTTTTGCCATTTTCGCTTTCGCCTAAATGCGCCGGCCCCTTTTGTTTTCGTTTGAATTTAACGCTTGGTCAGCTCTTTCACCAATGCGGCGACAATGTCCAAGTCGGATCGTAGCC